>JAFSNT010000186.1 GCA_017443295.1 Clostridia bacterium | reverse complement strand
TCCTATGGCTCTGGTTACTTCCAAGGAAATGTTCAAGAAGGCTTATGAAGGCGGCTACGCCATCGGCGCGTTCAACGTGAACAACATGGAGATCGTGCAGGGCATCACCGAAGCGGCCAAGATGGAAAACGCTCCCGTGATCCTGCAGGTGAGCAAGGGCGCCCGCGCCTACGCCAACCACACCTACCTGGTGAAGCTGGTGGAAGCGGCTGTGAAGGAAACCGATCTGCCCATCGTGCTGCATCTGGATCACGGCCCCGACTTCGAGACCTGCAAGAGCTGCATCGACGGCGGCTTCACCTCCGTCATGATCGACAAGAGCGGCCTGCCCTTTGAAGAGAACATCAAGGAAACCCGCCGCGTGGTGGAATACGCCCATGATCACGGCGTGGTCGTGGAAGCCGAACTGGGCACCCTGGCCGGCGTGGAAGACGACGTGAAGGTGTCCGCCGAGGATTCCAGCTACACCCATCCCGAAGAAGTGGAAGAATTCGTGAACCGCACCGGCTGCGACTCCCTGGCCATCGCCATCGGCACCAGCCACGGCGCTTACAAGTTCACCCCCGCCCAGTGCACCCGCAACGCCGACGGCATCCTGGTGCCCCCGCCCCTGCGCTTCGACGTGCTGGAAGAAGTGAGCAAGCGCCTGCCCGGCTTCCCCATCGTGCTGCACGGCTCTTCCTCCGTGCCCCAGGAATTCGTGAAGATCATCAACGAATACGGCGGCAAAATGCCCGACGCTGTGGGCATCCCCGAGGAACAGCTCCGCAAGGCCGCGTCCCTGTCCGTGTGCAAGATCAACATCGACAGCGACCTGCGTCTGGCCTTCACCGCCATGATCCGCAAGCACTTCGCCGAGCATCCCGATCACTTTGACCCCCGTCAGTATCTCACCGACGCCCGCGCCGCCCTGCGCGACATGGTGCGCCATAAGATCGTGGACGTGCTGGGCTGCAACGGCAAAGCCTGATCCAATTGAACATTCCCGGTGCGGGCCGCACAGCGCGGCCCGCGCTATTTTACAGGAAAAATCTATGGCCGATTCTTTAAATTTTTGTCAATATCACTTGGTTTCGTCTTTACAAACGGGAGAAAATGAGATACAGTAAATAGAGGAATCGAGACGAAAGAGGGAAGCAGCATTGATTTACGCTATTTGCAACCCGATCGCCGGGAGCGGCAGGGGAAAAATCATTGGCGAAATCATTAAAAAGATATTGATCGAAAAAAATCTGCCCTTCCGCATGATGGTGACGGAGCGTCCCGGCCAGGCCACCGAGTTTGCCAGGGAAGCCTGCGACATGCACGCGGACACGGTGCTGGCCATCGGCGGCGACGGCACCTCCCTGGAGGTGGCCCGGGGCATGATCGGGCGGGGCACCGACACCGCCCTGGGCATCATTCCCGCCGGTACGGGCAATGATTTTGTGAAAACCTTAGGAGTTCCCCTGCAGCCCATGGCCGCCCTGGACTATATTCTGGCCCATCCGCCCAAAAGCACCGACGCGGGGGAGATCAACGGCGAAATCTTTTTAAATGAAATCGGCACGGGCTTCGACGTATCGGTGCTGGATTACGCGGCCAAGGCCAAGAAAACCTTCCGGGGCATTCTGCCCTATCTGTACGGCGTGCTGATGACGCTGTTCCGCTTCCATTCCATTTCCCTCACCTATTCCATCGACGGCGGCGAAAAGGTGACGCTGGACGCTTTCGTGCTGAGCGCCGCCAACGGCGGAAAGATCGGCGGCGGCATCCCCATCGCGCCCCAGGCCAAGGTGGATGACGGCAAGCTGGACGTGACCATCGTGGGCAAAGTGAAAAAAACCAAGCTGATCGGCCGTCTGATCGGCCTCATGCGGGGCAAGATCCTGGATTTCCCGGAAACCCAGTATTGCCGCGCCAAATCCGTCACCTTCACCGTGCCCGAAATGCGGGTGAACATCGACGGCGAGATCGTGCGGGAAAAAACCGTCACCGCCCGGGTGCTGCCCGGCGCGCTGATGATCCACCGCTGAAAAAGGATAGAACGAGCCGCCCTTCGGGGCGGTTTTTTTGAGAGTTGAGAGTTGGGAGTTGAGAGTTGGGAGTTGAGAGTTGAGATATATTTACATACGCGCATTTTTTTCGACGGATTAACAGGGAGAAAGTGAAAAACAAAATTAATCTCAACTCTCAACTCTCCGCTCTCAACTCTAAACGAATGCGTCCAAGTTTTTTTGCAATTTCAGTTTTTCACCCTTTCTCCAACCTCGCATAGGATGAAAGTGAGCGGCGGGAAGCCGCCGCCGAATCACCCTGACAAAGCGAGGGAAAAAACATGGATATTCAGAATTGGATTGATCAGCAGCCGACGGGAGCCGCTTCCACCCGGCAGAGCCAGTTCGGCTACGCTGCTCTTTATAGTCTCAATGGCTGCGGCTGTGGCTGTGGGTGCGGCTGGCGCGGCATGCGCGGCCCCACCGGCCCTATGGGTCCCGTCGGCCCCATGGGTCCCACCGGTCTCACCGGCGATACTGGCCCCACGGGAGCCACCGGCCCCACCGGCGCGACCGGCCCTGCGGGTGAAACCGGGCCTACCGGCCCCACGGGCGCGACCGGCCCTACCGGCCCTACCGGCGCGACCGGCCCCACCGGCCCTACCGGGCCTGCGGGCGAAGCGGGCGCGGCTGGTGAAACCGGCCCCACGGGCGCCACCGGCCCTACGGGCGCCACCGGCCCCACCGGCCCCGAAGCGGTCATCACGCCTGCCGCCGCGGTGGCCGACGCTACTTCCGAGGCGGACGTGGTGGCGCAATTCAACGAGCTGCTGGCAAGCCTGCGCACGGCGGGCTTCCTCAGCACCTGACCAACCGGGGGCGGCGCGAGCCGCCCCTTTTTTCGGAGGGCATCATGAAAATCGCGGTCTATGCCATCGCCAAGGATGAAAGCAAGTTCGCGCTCCGCTGGGCCGCTTCCATGGGGGAGGCGGATGAAATCTATGTGCTGGATACCGGCTCCGCCGACGATACGGTGGCCCTGCTGCAAAGCCGGGGCGTGCATGTCACGCGGGAAAAAATCGAACCCTGGCGCTTCGATACGGCGCGGAACCGTTCTTTGGAGCTGGTGCCCGAGGATGCGGATATCTGCGTGTGTACCGATTTAGACGAGGAATTTGAACCGGGCTGGCGGAAAAAGTTAGAGGCCGCCTGGCAGCCGGGTACGACCCGGGCGTCCTATCGCTATACCTGGAATTTTGAACCGGACGGCTCGGAGGGGCACGTGTTCTGGCTGGACAAAATTCACGCCCGCCGCGGCTACCTGTGGACGCATCCCGTCCACGAGGTGCTTTCCTGGCAGGGGCCGGGAGCGGAAAAGCGGGTGAGCGTGGAGGGCATGCAGCTCAACCACCGCGCCGACCCGCAAAAATCCCGGGCGCAGTATTTGCCTCTGCTGGAGCTGTCCGTGCGGGAAGCGCCCCAGGACGACCGGAACATGCACTACTTAGGCCGGGAATACCTGTTCCATGAACGATGGGACGACTGCATTGCCACCCTGAAAAAGCACCTGGCCCTGCCCTCCGCCACCTGGCGGGACGAACGCTGCGCCTCCATGCGCTATATCGCCAAGGCGTACGCGGCCAAGGGCGATTTTTCCGCCGCCGAAGCCTGGGGCTGGCGGGCCGTCGCCGAAGCGCCGCACCTGCGGGAACCGTTCATGGATTTAGCTTATCTGCTGTACCGGCAAAAGGATTGGGAGGGCGTGGTCTACCTGACGGGAAGGGCACTGAAAATCACCCACCGCCCCGGCACCTATATCACCGAAGGCGCGGCCTGGGGCAGTCTGCCCTGGGATTTGCGCAGCTTGGGCTTCTACTATACCGGACAAATGCAAAAAGCCGCCGAAGCAATTGACGAAGCAATACGTCTTTCACCCAACGACGAACGGCTGAAAAGCAATCGGGAACTGATAGATTCTGGGGCCTCCGCGGCCCCAGACCCCGCGCCAGGGAGATGATCTCCCTGGCCCCTCACTTGGCGAAGCTGCTTGCAAGGATATACCGAACAAGCGCCGCCTGCCGCGCTGGGGTTCACGGAAGATTGATGGCTTCTGGCCCAAGAAAGCCGGGAAAATCCCAGGGGAAAGCGAGCTTTCCGCCTGGGATTCTTCCCTGGCTTTCTTGGGCCAGAAGCAAAAAGCCGTCAAGTTATGCTATCCTTTTCAATGCAACAGCGGGAACCAAGCTGTCTCGAAGCACGAAGAAACATCCGCAGGAGCGGGGTCCAGGGGATTCAATCCCCTGGTAGGGTTTGGGGCAAAGCCCCGCTTGGTTCTATGCGTAAACCCCGGAAAAAAGAACTGTGCTGATTGCTGAAATTGTCATTGTATGGTACAATAGCATCCTGACGACTACTTTCGGAAGGATGCTTTGCAGTGCTTACTTACGATGCTGTGATTTTTGATTTAGACGGAACGCTGACCGATTCCCGGCCCGGCATATTCGCGTGTACGGAATACGCCCTGAAAAAGATGGGCCTGCCGGTGCCAGCCGAAGACACCCTGCGCCGCTTCTTAGGGCCGCCTTTAGCGGAGAGCTATATGAAATACTGCGGCATGACGGAGGAGCAGGCGACCTACGCCACCGAATTGTACCGGGAGCGGTATATCCCCATCGGATGGAAGGAAAACAGCGTGTACCCCCGCATCCGGGCTTTGCTTTCGGCGCTGAAGGAACGGGGCGCGTATCTGGCGGTGGCGACGGGAAAGCCGGAGCATACGTCGGTGGAAATCCTGCGGTATTTCGATCTCCTGCAATATTTCGACGCGGTGGCAGGCCCCACGCCGGGCGACCTCCATGCCGATAAGGGAAAGCTGATCCGCCGGGTGCTGCCGGAGGGCAAAAAAGCGGTGATGATCGGGGACATCGCGGGGGATATCAAGGGCGCGCAGGACGCGGGCATTGATTCCGTCGCCGCCCTGTACGGCTACGGAAAGCGGGAAGAAACGCTGGCCCAAGGCCCCACCCACGCGGCGGAAACCACGCAGGCGCTGTGCGATTTGCTGTGCCCCGATATGCCCGCGCCCAGGGGCTACTTTATCGCCTTAGAGGGCGGCGACGGCTGCGGCAAGTCCACCCAGGGCAAGGCGCTGGCGGAAAGGTTTACCCAGTTCGGCTATACCGTGCGCCGCACCCGGGAGCCGGGGGGCTGCCCCATCGCGGAGGAAATTCGGAAGATCGTGCTGGCGAAGGAGGACGGCGGCATGTGCGCCGAAACGGAAGCGCTGCTGTTCGCCGCCGCCCGCGCCCAGCACGTAAAAGAAGTGATCCTGCCCGCCGTGAAAAACGGCGAAATCGTGCTGTGCGACCGGTTTGTGGATTCCTCCCTGGTGTACCAGGGCATTGCCCGGGGCCTGGGGCTTTCCTGGGTGCGGGAAATCAACCGGGTGGCCTATCGGGAGGGTGTGCCCGACGTGACGGTGTACCTGCGCATGGATCACGAAGCCGCGCTGGCCCGGCGCATGGCCGTTTCCCAGCCCGACCGCATCGAAAAGGCGGGAGATTCCTTCCACGCCCGCACGGAAACGGGGTTTGAGCAGCTGTACCGGGAAGCGCCGGAACGGTTCCTGACCGTGAACGGGGCGCAGAAGCCGGAGGAAGTAACGGAAGAAGCGTTCCAAAAGCTCTTTGAACGCATGACCGGGGAGGGCGTTTTATAAATGCGGGTAGTGGTCGGTATGTCCGGCGGGGTGGACAGCGCCGTTTCCGCGCTGCTGCTTAAGCGCCGGGGCTATGAAGTGATCGGCGTGTTCATGAAGAACTGGAACGAGGATAACGAGGACGGCGTATGCACCGCCGAAAGCGACTGGCGGGACGTGCGGGACGTGTGCGACAAAATCGACATCCCCTATTATTCCGTGGATTTCGCCAAAGAATACTGGGATCGGGTGTTCACCCTGTTTTTGAACGAATACAGGGCCGGGCGCACCCCCAACCCGGACGTGCTGTGCAACCGGGAAATCAAGTTCAAGGCCTTTCTGGATTTCGCCATGAAGGCCGGGGCGGAAAAAATGGCCACGGGCCACTTCGTGCAGACCGACGGGGAAGGCCGTTTGCTTCGTGGCGTCGATCCCAACAAGGATCAAAGCTATTTCCTGTATATGATCCATGCCGAACAACTGAAAAAGGCCCTGTTTCCCGTGGGCGGAATGATCAAGCAGGAGGTGCGCGCCATCGCCGAGGAAGCGGGCCTGCCCGTCAGCAAAAAGAAGGATTCCACCGGCGTTTGCTTTATCGGCGAGCGCAACTTCAAGAAATTCCTGAACACCTTCCTGCCCGCCCAGCCCGGCGATATGGTGACCCCGGAAGGAGAAAAGGTGGGGCGGCACGACGGCCTCATGTATTACACCTTAGGCCAGCGCCGGGGCTTGGGCATCGGCGGCAGGGGAGACGGCCGCAGCTTTTTCGTGGTGGATAAGGATCTGAAAAACAACCGCCTCATCGTGGCCCAGGGGGAGGATCACCCCCTGCTGTACAGCCGCGCCTGCACGGCGGATCAGGCCACCTTCATCGGCGACCCCTTGCCGGAAAACACCCCCTGCCATTTGACCGCCAAATTCCGCTACCGGCAGGCCGATCAGCCCGTCACCGTGACCCGGACGGGGGACACGCTGCATTTTGCATTTGATACGCCCCAGCGGGCCGTGACCCCCGGCCAAAGCGCCGTGATCTACGACGGCCCCTGCTGCTTGGGCGGCGGGATCATCGACCGCATAGAACGCTGATTTCAATATTTCAGTCGTGGTCAGCACTGGACACTTTAAAGCAGGTAGGAGGTAGGAAGTAGGAGGTAGGAGGTTTTATTTTGTTTATCAAGATGCATGCTCCCGTCTTTTTGTGGACTATGTAAACTTCCTACTTCCTACCTCCTACTTCCTACCTTAAAGTCTCCTTTAGATTGGCGACTGAAATAAGAATCCGGTATGTTTCTGCTGAAAGACGGTATGATATTTCTTAATTGAAATATAATTGTAACAATATCCCCGCTCATGGTTGACAAAAATGAAACTCTTTCGTTATAATATGGAGTGGCAGAAATGCCAAATTCAGTAAATGAGGCAAACGATGAAAACAGATATCGTGATCGTGGGCGCAGGCCCCGCGGGTATTTTTACCGCCCTGGAAATGCTGCGGGCGGGCAGCAAAAAGAAAATCACCATTGTGGAAAAGGGCGCGGCCATTGAAAACCGCCGCTGTCCCAAGGTGAAAACGGGCAAATGCATGAATTGCAGGCCCTATTGCCATATCACCACCGGCTTTTCCGGGGCGGGCGCGTTTTCGGACGGAAAATTGAGCCTGTCCTACGAGGTGGGCGGCCAGCTGCCCGAGCTGATCGGCGAAGCCTACGCCCAGGAAATGATCGACTACACGGACAAGATTTATTTGGACTTCGGGGCCGACAGCCACGTGGAGGGCGTGGGCCAGAGCGAGGAAATCAAGCAGATTCGCCTGCGCGCCATCAAGGCGGGCCTGAAGCTGGTGGATTGCCCCATCCGGCACTTGGGCACGGAAAAGGCCCAGATCCTGTACGGGGACATTGAAAAGTATCTGCTGGCCCACGGGGTGGAGATCCTGTTCGGGTGCAGCTGTGAAAACCTGATTTTGGACGGCGCGCGCTGCATCGGCGTTTCCGTGGAGGAAAAGGGCGTTTCCAAGGAAATCTTAGCCGACCGCACGGTGGTCGCCACGGGCCGCCGGGGCGCGGACTGGCTGGAAAAGCTGTGCGGGGAACACGGCATCGCCCATCAGCCCGGCACGGTGGATATCGGCGTGCGCGTGGAAGTGCGCAGCGAAGTGATGGAAACGGTGAACCGGGCGCTGTACGAAAGCAAGCTGGTGGGCTATCCCGAACCCTTCCGCAACAAGGTGCGCACCTTCTGCCAGAATCCCGGCGGCTTCGTGAGCCAGGAAAATTATGATAACGAGCTGGCCGTGGTGAACGGGCATTCCTACAAGGAGCTGAAAACGGAAAACACCAATTTGGCCATCCTCTGCTCCCACAACTTTACCGAACCCTTCAACCAGCCCATTGCTTACGCCCAGAAGGTGGGCGAGCTGACCAACATGTTGGGCGACGGCCGCATCCTGGTGCAGCGCTTCGGCGATATCCTCAACGGAAAGCGCACCTGGCAGAAGGAGCTTTGCCGCGCCAACGTGCGCCCCACCCTGCCCGACGCCGTGGCGGGAGACATTACCGCCGCCATGCCCTACCGCGCCATGACCAATATCATTCATTTTATGCAGGCCATGGATCAGGTGGTGCCCGGCTTCGCTGCCTCGGAAACGCTGCTGTATTCCCCCGAACTGAAATTCTATTCCAACCGGGTGAAGATGGATCAGGACTTTTGCACCAACATCCAGGGCCTGCACTGCTTGGGCGATTCCAGCGGCTGGACCAGGGGCCTGATGATGGCCTCCGTCATGGGCGTCATCATGGGGCAGAAGCTGGCAAAAGAAGGATGAGCTGCCTTTGATTCACCATTGATTTTTCGGCGCGGCTCATTATACAATCATCGTACATCCCATACGACGAAGGCACAGAGGTGAACACCATGAAGAAAAGAACGGTACTGCTTTTGATCACCGCCGTTTTATGCTTATGCTTCGGCGCGGCCCTGGCGGAAGCGGGATTGATGCCCGGCGATTCCGGCGACGCGGTGCTGGAGCTGAACACGCGCCTGCGGCAACTGAACTATACCACGGTTAGGGCATCCGACCAGTACGCCGACGCCACCATCGCGGCGGTTTCCGCCGTGCAAGAGGCTTACGGCCTGGAGGTGACCGGCGTCGCCGACGAAAAGACATTGGAAATCATTTACGGCGACTGCTACCGGCCCCTGACCCACGGCGCCACCGGCGCGGACGTGAAGGCGCTCCAGGAAAAAATGGCGGAGTTAGGCTATTATTCCGGCAACATCACCGGAAGCTTCCTGGAAGGCACCGAAGCGGCGGTGAAGATCCTCCAGGGGGAAAACAGCATGGAGATCACCGGCGTGGCCGACGTGAAGACCCAGGAAAAGCTCTTTTCCCTCCCCATCCGGCCCACCGCGACCCCCACGCCCGTTCCCACCCCATCGCCCATTCCCACGCCCTCGCCCACGCCGGGGCCTTATCAGGCCTTCCCGGGCACCCTGAAAAAAGGCTCTACCGGCAGCAACGTGCCCAAGGTGCAGCAGCGGCTGATGGATTTGGGCTTCTTCACCTTCTATAAAACCACCAACAATTATCAGGACAGGACCGTGCAGGCCGTCAAGGATTTCCAGAAGCACAACGGCCTGGAGGTCACCGGCGTGGTGAACGAGGACACCTGGAACGCCCTCTTTAACGATACCACCACCGTGGACGTACACAGCACCGCCAAGCCCGCCTACGAACCCACGCCCCTGCCGTACTTCTTTGAGGTGGACGTGAAAAACCAGGTGGTGAAGGTGTGGAAATACAGCAAGGAAACCGAGGACTACACCGACCTGGACCGGGCGTTCATCTGCGCCACCGGCACCACCAAGTATCCTTCGCCCCTGGGCACCTTCACCCTGTCCGGCCGCCGGGCCGCCCACTGCAAATTCCCCACCTGGGGCGGCGGCGAAGCCCGCTGGTGGACCAAAATCACCGATGAAATCGCCTTCCACAGCGTGCTGTACGGCGACAGCAGCGACGCGTCCACCCTGAAAGTGTCCTCCCTGACCGGCCTTGGCAAGCGCGGCTCCCACGGCTGCATCCGCCTCACCGTGGCCGACGCCAAATGGATCTACGATAACGCCAAAGCGGGCATGAAGGTGTGGATCCACGAGGACGGGGCCGACGATCCCGAACTGCGCTACAAGGTCAAGCCCGGCGAGCTGAACACAAGCTCCATGATGCCCAACGTGACCCCCGCGCCGCCCGTGTATACCTACGACGGCGCCACCGCCCCCGAGACGGCGGAACGCAATTTGAAGGTGGGCACCGAGGGCCAGGACGTGTACTGGCTGCAAATGAAGCTGAAAGAATTGGGCTTCTATACCGGCACCGTCACCGGCCAGTACCGGGACGGCACCAAAAAGGCCGTGGCCGCTTACCAGCGCAGCCGGGGCCTGGATAACAGCGGCATCGCCAACAAAAAGACCCTGGAAACCCTGTATAACGAAGTGCGGGAGGCCAACAAAACCCCCGAACCCACTTTAGCGCCCACCCCCACCCCGGCCCCCGCGCAAACGCCTTCCCAAACCCCCGCCCCCACCCACATCCCTTCCCAAACGCCTGACCCCGCTCAAGCGGTCATGCCAGAAACCCCAATACAACAGCTTTAACGGCTTCGCGGCGCTCCCTGCAACAACGCAGGGAGCGTCGCTTTATGCACGCCTCACGCATGAATGGGGGGGCACCCCTGGGGCCTCCGCGGCCCCAGTTCCGCAGGCTCAAAAGTCGCAACTCCCCTTCATGGGGAGATTGCTCCCTTTCGCCTGATCTCACCGCCGATGAAATTCCCGCCACCGGCGGTCATCGGCGGTTCGTCCCCACGGCAGGGGATGATCCCCTGCACCCTCTCCT
>JAFSNT010000185.1 GCA_017443295.1 Clostridia bacterium | reverse complement strand
GCCCACCGGCTTTAAGCATACGGGGCTGTTTCCCGAGCAGGCCGCCAACTGGGACGCCATGGCGGCGCTGCTGAAAAAACGGCCCGGGGCGCGGGTGCTGAACCTGTTCGCCTATACCGGCGGGGCCACCCTGGCCTGCGCTGCGGCGGGCGCTCATGTGACCCACGTGGACGCCGCCAAGGGCATGGTGCAGTGGGCCAAGGAAAATCGGGAGCTGTCGGGCCTCAACGAAACCGGCTTCCGCTTCATCGTGGAGGATGCGCTGGCCTTCGTGCGGCGGGAAATTCGCCGGGGCAGCCGGTACGACGGCATCCTGATGGATCCGCCCAGCTACGGACGGGGACCCTCCGGGGAAGTATGGAAGCTGGAAAACGAGCTGTTTGGCCTGGTCTCCACCTGCGCGGAGGCGCTTTCCGACCGTCCCCTGTTCTTCTTCATCAACAGCTACACCACCGGCTTCCAGCCCGCGGTGCTTGAAAATATCCTGCGCAAAACCGTCGCCCGGCAGTACGGCGGCGTCATTGATTCCCAGGAGCTTTGCCTGCCCGTCCGCTCCGGCGGCGTGCTGCCCTGCGGGGCCACGGGGCGGTGGATCGGGGAAAAGTGAAAAGCGGAAAGTGAAAAGTGAAGATTTAAGCTTGCTTTCATTCTTCCATTTTCTCGCAATTCTTTTTCCCGCATTCCCGCATCGCTTTTTCATTCCGCTAATTATAATTTCACTTTCCACTTTTCACTTTCCACTTTTTACGGAGGTTAGCCCATGGACAAGCCCACCATCCTCTTTGAGGACAATCACCTGATCGTGGCCGTGAAGCCCCAGAACCTGCTCACCCAGGGGGACGATACGGGGGACGAAAACCTGCTGGATCAGATCAAGGAATACGTGAAGGAAACGTACAATAAACCCGGCGAAGCCTACATCGGCCTGGTACACCGCATGGACCGGCCTGTGGGGGGCCTGCTGGTATTCGCCCGCACCAGCAAGGCGGCGGCCCGGCTGTCCGAACAGGTGAAGGGCCACGAGCTGAACCGCCAGTATGTGGCCGTGGTGGAGGGCGAAACGCCGGATCACTTCACCTATGTGGATTATTTGGCCAAGGACCCGGAAAAGAACATGGTGACGGTGCTGCCCCCCTACCTGAAATTGCAGGGCAAGGAAGCCATTCTGCACGGGCGCACCATCGCCCGGCGGGACGGGCTTTCCCTGGTCGCCATTCAGCTGGAAACGGGCCGCGCCCACCAGATCCGGGTGCAGATGCAGCACGCGGGCTTCCCCCTGTGGGGGGATCACCGCTACGGCAACGGCAAAAAAGGCCAGCAAATCGCCCTGTGGGGCATGCGCCTGTCCTTCTCCCATCCCATTTCCAAGGAGCAAATGCTCTTCATCGCCCCCACGCCGGAGGAAAAGCCCTGGCTGTTCTTTGAAAGGGAACTCAAGGGACTGGAAACCATTTGGCCCCAGATCAAGCCCGTGATGGTGCGGGAGTGACGCTTTGTTTGGAATCATGGTTGAACCACGATAAAAAAGGAGGGATTTCCCAATGAAAAAACTGCTCGCTTTGCTGCTTGCTCTGCTGCTCGCCCTGCCGTCCGGTTTCGCGCTGGCGGAAGAAACGCCCGAGGATAACGATGCGGATTCCAGCTTTTGGGGCAATATCGGCACGCGGCTGAACGACCTGTTGGATTCGGCCCAGGAACAGGCCGGGAACGCCGCCCAGATTCTCTCCGAAAAGGCCACGGAAATTGCCGGGCAGGCCAAAGAACGGGCCGAAAGCGCCGCCCAGGTCATCTCCGAAAAAGCCTCGGAAATCGCCGGTGAGGCCCGGGAAACGATGGACAAGCTGTCCGTTGACGCGCAGATCGCCGCGCTGCAGTTGGCGGGGGAAGCCCTGCAAACCTGGCAGAACATTCAGGACGCGGTGGAAGCCGGAAAAGAAAAAGCCTCCGATCTGATTGAACTTGCTGAAGCAGTGGCCCCCGGAATCTGGGAAAACATCAAGGACACCGCCGCCGAGGGCGCGAGCGCCGTATCGCAGTTCGTCCGTGAACAGCTGCAAAATCTGCTGGCCTGGATCAAGGGAGATGAAAGCGACAGCGACGATCAGTCGCAGGTCATCCCCCGCACCCTGTACTTTGACGTTTTCTATTTCGGCATGCCCCTCAGCGAAGCCAAGCTGCTGGGCATGGGTCCCACCCTGGGCGCCCCCGTGGCGGACGAAGCGAACGGCGTTCAATACTGGTCGGTACGTTTCGGCGGATCCTGGGACACGGCCATGCTCCTGTTCAAGGGCTTGGACAAAAACGCTCCCCTGTCTGAAATCATCTACACGGTGATGGACGGCAACGGCGCGGTAAAGGTCACGGAGGACACCGTTGGCAGCGAAGAAACGATCAACGCGGTGTACGACAGCATTTCGTCCTGGTTCTCCGGCGAACGGGAAATCAGCTTAGGCGATACTCTGCTGCTGCCCATTTATTCCGGCGCGGTGCCCGCGGGCAGCACCGTTTCCCGCGTTCGGATGTTCCTTTTTGCGGACGGCAAGGGCTACGACGCGGCCACCCATTTTGTGCTGACCGGCGAAAACGGCTCCGTGAACATGCTGCAGTACCAGTATGTGGACGCCGCGAAGCTGGAAGCCCTGCTGGCGAATTGACGGCGAATGACGAAGCGCGGACGAAGGGCCTTCGGGTCCTTCGTTTTTGCAAAGGAAGGAAGCGAGGCCCCGTGATCAGCGCCCGGAAACAGCTGTTTCCTCTGCTTCTGGCCCTGCTCCTGCTGTTCCCCGCCTTCCCCGGCGGGGCGGAAGAAGCGCAGCCCGTGTACTTCTTTGGAAATTTCGCTTTCGGCATGCCCCTGGAGGCCGTGCGGGTCCTGGACAAAAGCGGCGCGGCGCTGACGGAAACGGACGCGGAGCGCGGCGTTCAGCGCGTGACCCTGCTCAGCGACAATTTCGCCGTGACCCTGTGGTTTGAGGGGCTGGATGGCGGCGCACCCCTGGTGGAAATGGATTTTGCTTTCTTCATGGCCCCCGATGCCGTATTCCGGCGGGATAACATGCTGGAAATCCAAACCTCAAAACGAACCGTCAACACCGTATACGCCTATGTGGAAAGCCTTTGCAAAAAGGTTTTCGGCAAGGGCGAAACCGCGCCGGACGGCGCGCTGCCCTTCTCCACGCTGCTCTTTCCCAATGATCAAAACACGTCCTTCACCCGCGTGCGGGTGTATAACCTGCCGGACGCGGGAAAAACGGACGTGATCGTTCACATGATCGCCAGCGGCGAATACAGCGTCAACTACGCCATCTGCCGCCAGGCGGAAAAATGATAAAAAGCGAGGCCCTATGAGCAATCCTGTCACCTTTGAGCTGCTGCACACCTGCAAGCAGTCCGGCGCGCGTTTGGGCGTGCTGCACACCCCCCACGGCGATATCCCCACTCCCATTTACATGCCGGTGGGCACCCAGGCCACCGTCAAGGCCATGACGCCCCGGGAAATGGAGGAAATCAACGCCAAAATCATCCTGTCCAACACCTACCACCTGCACCTGCGTCCCGGGGAGGACATCGTGCGGGAGGCGGGGGGCCTGCACCAGTTCATGGACTGGCATCACCCCATCCTGACGGACAGCGGCGGATTTCAGGTGTTTTCCCTGTCGGAGCTGCGCAAGATCACAGAAGAAGGCGCGGCCTTCCGCAGCCATTTGGACGGCAGCAAGCAATTCATCAGCCCGGAAATTTCCATGGACATTCAGCAGGCCTTAGGCGCGGACATCGCCATGGCCTTCGACGTATGCTCCGCCTACCCCTGTGACCGCAAGACCGCCGAGGAAGCCATGCACCGCACCCACCGCTGGGCCGCCCGCTGCAAAAAGCACCATACCCGGTCCGATCAGGCGCTGTTCGGCATCGTGCAGGGCGCGTTCTTTGAGGACCTGCGCATCGAATCGGCCAAGACCTTAGCGGATATGGATTTCCCCGGCTACGGCATCGGGGGGCTTAGCGTGGGCGAACCCAAGCCCATCATGTACGACATGCTGGAAAAGATCGAACCCCACCTGCCCAAAAACAAGCCCCGGTACTTGATGGGCGTGGGCACGCCGGACTGCTTCTTAGAGGGCGTGCTTCGGGGCGTGGATATGTTCGACTGCGTGCTGGCCACCCGCATCGCCCGGAACGGCACCTGCTTCACCCGGAACGGCCGCCTGGTGGTGCGCAATGCCGCCTACGCCCGGGATTTCACCCCCATCGAGGAGGGCTGCGACTGCTACGCCTGCCAGCATTTCACCCGAGCCTACGTGCGCCACCTGCTGAAAGCGGAGGAAATCACCGGGGGACGGCTCACCTCCATCCATAACCTGCGCTTCCTCATCCGCATGATGGAGGAAATCCGTGAGGCCATTTGGGAGGACCGGTTCCTGGATTACCGGAAGGAATTCTATGAAAAATACGATCTGACGCGGAACTTTTGAAGGAAAAGGTAGGAGGTAGGAAGTAGGAGGTAGGAGGTTTTTTTGTCCGAATAAACCGTTTCTGTAGCTTTGTGCCTCCAATGATAAAAGAAAACCTGTGGGAGCTTGTTCAATGAAGCCCACAGGTTTTTTCATTGCTCAGTCATGACACACAGCAGGTTGAAATCAGGAAAGAAAGCAGGAGGCAGGATATTCTTTACACTTTCTGAACCTCCTACTTCCTACTTCCTACTTCCTACCTTCTACCTCTTGCGCATCAGCCCTTCACGGCCCCGGCCACCAGGCTCTTTTGCACCTGGCCGCTCATACACATGTACAGGACGAGGGTGGGCAGGGTGGCGATCACCAGACCAGCGCCCATGGAGCCGTAATCGGTCTGGTACTGGCCGCTCATCTGCTGAATACCCACGGTGAGGGTGCGCACAGCGGAGGTGGTAAACAGGGTGGCCAGCAGCAGTTCGTTCCAGACCTGCAGGAACACGAAGATGGCCGCCGTAATCAGCGCGGGCACCATCATGGGCAGGATGATGGTGAAAACCGTGCGGTAAATGCCGCTGCCGTCGATGCAGGCGGCTTCTTCCATTTCATAGGGAATATTGCTCATGAATCCGCTGAGAATCAGAATGGTGATGGGGATGTTGAACGCCGTGTAGGGAATGATCAGCGCCCAGTTGGTTTTCGTCAGGCTGAGCAGGATCTCCGTCAGGGGGTACAGAGCGGCGTGCATGGGGATCATCATGCCCATCAGAATATAGGTAAACACGGCTTTCTGCCCCTTCCAGCGCATGCGCAGCAGGCCGTAGGCGCACATGAAGCCCAAGGTGCTGGTCAGAAGCAGGGTGGCGAAGGTGTCGATCACGCTGTTGAGCAGATAGGTACTCACCTTGCCGCCGCTGCCCCAGGCGTTGGCGTAATTCCCCCACAGCCACTGGGTGGGCAGGCCCACCACGTTGCCGCCGAAAATCTCGTTGGTGTCCTTGAGGGACATGGTGAACATCCAGTAAAGCGGGAAAAGGCAGACGATCAGCCAAAGAACCAAAAAAACCTGCGTCAGGATTTTGCCGACGGACAGTTTCCTTTTCATTTCCCCTTCAGCTCCTTTCCCGCTTCTCTTTTCTCCCGGAACAGCCAGTTCAGCGCCACCGTGAACACTAAGCACTCCACCACGATGAAAATCGCCTGAGCGCTGGCATAGGAATATTTGTGGTTGGAGAACATTTCCACATACATGGACAGCGCCGGCAGGTCCATATTCGCGCGCTCCAACAGGACCCAGGGCGTATCGAAAAGCTTGAAGGAGCCGATCAGGGAAAAGGAGAGGCACACCTTCAGCATGGGCTTGATCATGGGGATTTGGATGCGGAAGGCCAGCTTCGCGCCGGAGGCCCCGTCCACCGTAGCCGCCTCGATCACATCTTCCGGAATAGACTTCAGCGCGCCATACATCAGCAGCATGTGATAGCCCACATACTGCCAGAGACTGGGGATGAACGAAAACCATATTTTCGTATTCAAATTCCCCAGGAAACCGCCCTTTGGCACCTGCCAGCCCATCAAATCAAAAATCTGCGGCAGGAGACCCTTGTACAGGCGTCCCCACAGCAGGCTGACCACGATGGACGAGATCACCACCGGCACAAAGAGCATGTTCCGGTACAGGCTTTCGCCTTTCACGCCGTTTGCCAGCAGCAGCGCGATGAACATCGAAAACGGCAGCTGAACAAAGATGGACAGCGCCGCGTACAGCAGGGAATTTCCCACCGCGTTGGGAAAAGGATTCCGGCGCGCCGGGGTGAACATTTTGATGAAGTTTTCCAGCCCCACAAAATGAGATTTATCGCCCACCTTCGCCGGGATCTCGTTCAGCAGGCTGTACCACAGCGTTTTGAAGATCGGGATGATCACGATATAGGAAAAAAACAATACGGTCGGCAGGACGAAGACCGCGATGCTCCACTTATTCGACAGAACGCGTTTCATAAGCGGACCTCCCCTCGGCAAAAGATTGGAAAAAGGGGGACGGGATTGCCGTCCCCCCAGAGAAACTCTCAGCGGGAATGATTAGAAGATGGTCTCCATTTCGTCGCACCATTCTTCGGGCGTGATCTTGCCGGCGAGCAGATCATACACGGTGTCGCCGATCAGGCTGGCGTCATCGCCGCTCAGCGCGGTGTTGCCCCACAGCAGCAGGGAATCGCCCTCGGCGACCTGCGCGGCAATCTGGTTCATGACGGGGTTGCCGCACTCCACGGTGGTCTTCCAGGCGGGCAGGCCGGCGCCGCACTCGAAGCCGTTGTCAGACTGATGCTGGGCCAGGAACTGGCAGGCGATGAACGCTTCGTCGGGATGCTCGGTGTAAGCGGCGATGCTGAAGCCTTCAGCGGGGCCGCCCATCCACTGGTTGTCATAGCCCTTGCCGACGGCGGGGAACTTCACAGCCTTGACCTTCTGCTGCATTTCAGCAGACAGGGAGCCGGAGAACCACTGGCCATGGACGTACATGGGGATCTGGCCGTTGAAGTACGGTACTTCGGATTCGTCGCGGGTGGTGGAGATAGCGTCGTCAGCGAAAGCGCCCAGGTCGATCAGGGTCTTGAACGCGGTCATGCCGTCGATCCAGTCCTGGGTCTTGAAGGTGGCGCCTTCGGTCTTGTAGTAGCAGGCACGGCAGGCTTCATCGCCCACGAAACGCAGCGCGATCAGGTCGGTGTACATGTTGGTGGGCCACTTGTCGCCGCCGCCCAGCGCCATGGGGGTCACGCCCGCGGCCTTGAAGGCCTTCACGGCATCCAGCAGTTCGTCCCAGGTCTCGGGGATCTTGACGTTATACTGGTCGAACAGCTCGGTGTTGCAGTACAGGCAGGAGCAGGCGTTGGTGTAGGGCAGCTGGTACACTTTGCCGTCGAAGGTCATGTTCGCCAGCGCGCCGCCAATCAGCTGATCCTTGATTTCATCGGTCAGATAGGGGGTGATGTCCAGAATATCGCCGGAGCTGACCAGGTTCCACAGCACGCCGCCGGCGTTCCAGTAGAACACGTCGGGCAGGCTGTCGGACAGCGCCAGTTCTTCACCGGCGTCTTTCCAGGCGTTCGCTTCATACCATTCAACTTCCAGCTTGATCTCCGGGTGAGCGGCTTCAAATTCAGCCAGGGTTTTCAGCATGGGGGCGCGGTTGGCTTCGGATTCGGCGGACCAGATGGAAGCCACTTTCAGGGTCACTACCTGGTCGTCCGCCAGAGCGGCAGTCAGGCTCATCACCATGACGAGGGCCAGGAGCAGAGCGAGCATCTTCTTCATGATACAGTTCTCCTTTCAAATTGTATGATACGATCATACCGGTTCGCCCGGTTTCATGTATTATTATACACGCTTGCCCGGCACCGCACAAGCCGCTTACATTGCAAGATTTGCTATGGGACTGATTATACGTTGCTTTTTCGCCTTTCTTTCAATCGGCGGCACAAAAAAGGCTGCGGCGGGTTTTTCATATCCGCCGCGGCCTTTTTTGAACCGTTTGGTCAAATTTCTTCTACTTTTATCAGGTTTGTGTTGCCGGATTTGCCGTTGGGCAGGCCGCCGGTGATCACAATTTTATCTCCGGGCTGCAAATGCAGCTTTTCTTTTGCCATCTGTTTGGCCACGTAGAACAGCACGTCCGTGGATGTATAAGCCTCGAACATGGCGGGCACCACGCCCCAGGACAGGGCCAGCTTGCGCATGCTGATTTCGCTGGTGGTCAGGCCCAAAATGTCCACCGGAGGCCGGAAGCGGGAGATCATGCGGGCGGTGCCGCCGGTGAGAGTACACACCACGATGGCCTTGGCCCCGATGTCGATGGCCATGCCGCAGGTGGCGTGGGAAATGGCGTCCACGGCGGTGTGGGTAATGAATTCCGCGCCCCGGAAGCGTTCCGCGAAATTGATCTTGTTTTCGGTGGCTTCGGCGATTTTCGCCATGACCGCCACGGATTCCACGGGATACTTGCCCGCGGCGGTCTCGCCGGACAGCATGATGGCGCTGGTGCCGTCGTACACGGCGTTAGCCACGTCGGAAATTTCGGCGCGGGTAGGCCGGGCGTTGTGGATCATGGATTCTAACATTTCGGTGGCGGTGATCACCCGCTTGCCGATCAATCGGCACTTGTCGATCAGGTGCTTTTGCACGGCGGGCAGCTCCTCATAGGGAATTTCCACGCCCATATCGCCCCGGCCGATCATGATGCCCTCGCAGGCGGTGCAGATTTCCTCGATGTTGTCGATGCCGGGCTGGTTTTCGATCTTGGCGATCAGGCTGATCTGCTCTCCACCGTTGGCGTTGAGGAAATTACGCACGTCCAACAGATCCTGCTTGCGGGATACGAAGGAGCAGGCCACATAGTCCACCTGGTTTTCAATGCCGAAGAGGATATCGGCCTTGTCCTGCTCGCTTAAGTAAACCAGATTCAGCACCTTGCCGGGGAAGGACATGCTCTTTCGGTCGGACAGCTCGCCGCCGATGACCACCTGGCAGCGGATCTCCGGGCCGACGATCTCCTTTACGTCCATGGCCACCAGGCCGTTATTGATCAGCACCCGGTCGCCGGGGTTCAGGTCCTTGTTGAGGTCCGCGTAGTTGACGGAAACCTGCTGCTCGTTGCCTTCCACCGCGTCCACCCGCAGGGTGAAGTCCTGACCGTCCTGGAGGGTCACCTTATGGTTCGCGAAGGTCTTGATGCGGTACTCCGGGCCTTTGGTGTCCAGCATGATGGCCACCGGCAGGCCCAGCCTTTCCCGCACGGCCTTCACGCGGTTCATCTTTTCCCGATGCTCCGGATGGGTGCCGTGGGAAAAGTTGATCCGGGCCACGTTCATGCCGGCCAGCATCATTTTTTCCAGAATTTCTTCCTTCTCGCTGGCAGGGCCGATGGTGCAGATGATCTTGGTTTTACGCATGGTGATCTCTCCTTTTTTCTTGACGTACCGGGTGTTTATTGCATCATCTTTCAAAGCCGTTTTGTGTCAGAGTTGAGAGCGGAGAGTTGAGAGTTGAGATTTATATTGATTTCCGCTTTCGCTCTATGAATACTGAAAGGAACGTGCATGCTAAATAATATCTCAACTCTCAACTCCCAACTCTCAACTCTTTCATATCTCTACCTTACCGGAAAATCAAAACCCTCACTATAGGGTTCATTCCGAAGCCTGTAGTGCCACCATTCGTGATCGAACCGCTTGAAGCCGTGCTTTTCCATGACGGTGCAGAGCAGTTTTCGGTTTGCGGCCTGTTCTTCGGTGATCCCCCTGGCCCCGTGCCAGGCTAATTTGCCGAAATAATCAAAGCCGGTGCCCATATCGAGCGGATTCCCGTCCATGTCAGCGATCGTCAAATCCACGGCGCTGCCCCGGCAGTGGCTGGAATTGCGGGCGATGTAGCCATCGTCCACCAGCCGGAGCTTCTTTTTGTACTCGGGGTAGAATTCCGCCTGCATGCGGGTGTCCTTTGCGTCCTTGGCCCACCGGACGAAGTGCCTGACGGCCCGCTGGGGGCGGTAGGCGTCGAAGATCATGAGCCGATAGCCCATCTGCCGAAATTCATCCGCCGCTTCCTTGAGCTTTTCCGCCGCCTCTACCGTCAGGATGGCGTAAGGCGCTTCGTACCCGTCGATCACATCCCCCACGAAATTGTGGGCGCCCGCGTAACGGATATCCAGAATCACATCCTCGATCACTTCATGCACGTAGCAGAAGCCTTCGGGAAGGTCCTTCGCTTCGCTCAGGATGACAAGGGGGTGCATGCAGAGCAGCAGCGCCACAAGCAGCAGGATTTTAACGCGCCTCGTCATAGGTAAACTTCACTTCCTGGGGATGGCCCCACAGATAGTAGGTCACGTACAGGTCGCGCACGGAATGGGGCGTTCCCTCGGTAAGCAGCACCACCCACACGTCCTTTTCCTCCCCCGGCGGGATCACCGTTTCGGCGGTGTCGCCGTAAAACAGCACGTCATTTTCGATGGGGGCGACCTGCATTTCCACCATTTCGGCGGGCACCAGCCCGTTGTTTTTCAGCCGCAGCGTATAAATGTAGTAGCTGTAATTTTCCGCCGGGCCCATTTCCGTTTTTTTCAGCACCGTACCCAGCAGGCTTTGGCGTTCAACGGCGGCGCGCAGGGCGTCGTACTGGGGGGCGCGATCCCGGGCGGGCAGGGTTTGCAGGGCCTTGCCCGTCACCTGCAAATTGGTATGAAAAAGCTCCCACCCCAGCACGCCGCCCACGGCCAGCACCAGCACGAGCAAAACAATGGCTGCGGTTCTCACAGGCTGTTCTGCGCCTCCATCTGCGTCAAAATACGGTCCATTTCCTGAATCATTTCGGAATCCTTCAGGCGGAACTTGAACTCCACCCGGCGGGAGGCGTCCATATCCACGGTGCCGTCCGCTTTATAGATGGGATCGGAAAAGCTGCGGCCCTTGGCGGTAAGCAGTTCCTGGAGCTGGCTCACCTGTTTGCTGGAAAGGGAAGGAAGCTGCAAACAGTATTCCGCCACGGACAGGGCGCGGTTCTGGGACAGGCGCAGGTTGCTCAAATACGACCCCGCGGTATCAGTATGCCCCTCGATGATGATTTCACCCACGTAATCCACGTATTCATCCCGCATCAGCACGCCCAAATACACCGGCACGAACCGGGACAGCAAGTCCTTGCCTTCTTCCCGAATGGTATCCCGGCTGGAATCGAAAAATACCTTGCCCTCCAATATAATATCGCCCGTGGCGGGATCCACCGACGCGCCGACGTTGGCGGCGGACAGGGCTTTGCTCAATTCCTGGATGATCTTGGAGCGCACGCCGATCATATCGTCGATTCTTCGCTGATAGGTGAGCATTTCGGCCTTCTGGGCTTCCAGCACGCTCTGCATGGCAGCCAGCTGCAATTGCAGCTTGGCCTGTTCCTCTTCCTGGGTCTTCAAGGCGTCCTGAGCGGCGTGCAGGTCGTTTTCCTGCTGATCCAGCTGAATCTGGATGGCGGCCAGCTCCTCCTGCTTGCCCATGAGGGTCACGTTGGCGGCTTCCAATTCTTCCTCCCGCTGCACCAGGGTGATGGTGGCCCGGTCCAGCTCCGCCTGCTGCTCGTTGAGCTGCTGGGTTTTGATTTCCAGCATGCTGTAATACTGGTATACGCTGTACACCACCGCCAGCACGAACACCAGCAGCAGCGACGCCATCATATCCGAATAGGAAATCCAGTGCGCCCCGTTATCCCCGGACCGGGGGCCGCGGCCCATTCTTCCGCGCCTGAACATCTTACGCGCCCTCCGCTGTGCGTATCTTGCCTTCCAGGGCCGCGCTCACGTCCGTCATGGCCCGCTGGAGCCGGGACAGGGCGGCCACGCACCCTTCCGTTTCCTTTTGCAGCTTTGCGGCCTGGGCGGAGGGACGCTGATCCATTTCGCGGATTTCTTCTAACTTTTCATTCAGCGCGCTCACCATGCTGTGCATGTTTTCGTCGAACATGCCTAAGGCGCGGCTGAACCCGCCGGACAAATCCTCCACGAAGGTTGCGTAGGTTTCGGACAGGCGGCGGCTGCTTTCGTCCATTTTGGCCGTCATGTCGCCGGTGACGGCCATGGCCCCGTCCGCCTGCTGCTGCACGGCGTTGAGTACCCGGCCGCTCCAATCGGCGTAATCGCGCATGGAGGCCTTCAATTCCTGCTGGGAGGCTTTCAGGCTGTCCATGAACGCGGCGTTTTCTTCGGAGGCGGTGAGCATGCCGCTCAATACCGAGGAGCCGTGGGTCAAAAACTGGCTGCCGCTCTCCTGGGCCTGCTCCATGGTGTTGATGTAGCTTTCAAACCGTTCCATCACCCGGCTGTTCACGTCCTGCAGCTGGTTCATGCCGCTCAAAATCTGGTCGGCGGCGGCCATGGTGCGATCTAAGGATTCAAAGGACACGGTCTGGGCCTGGTTCACCTGGGAAAGGGTCTGGCCCAGCTGAACGAACTGGTTGCCGAGCATCCGGTGCATTTGAGCGATGAACTGGTTGGCGATGTTCGCCACCCCGTCCATCTGCGCCTGAGTCTGGCCCATGATGAAGCTGTTCATGCTCTGGGTGACGGGATACAGCGATTTTTCCACGGAGGACACGATGCCCTCGCTGACCCGCGCGCCCATATCGGCGGACATGTGCCGAAGCAGCGCCGCCCGATCCTCGGACTGGATGATCATCTGCACGTTGTCCTCAAGCGGCTTCTGCATCACCAGATCGGCAAAGGCGTCCGTAAAATCGTCGATAGCGCTGGTGGCGCTGCCGTTAGCCATGCGGTTGAGCATATTGAAAAGCAGGGAACAGGAAATACCGGCGATGGAGGTCATGAACGCGAAGGTCATGCCCCCGATCATCTGGGGAATGCTGTCCATGGTCTTGGCCGCGTCGCTCATATCCAGGCCGCTCAAGCCCCGCATCAGGCCGATGAAGGTGCCCAAAATACCAAGGCTGGTGAGCAGGCTGGGGATCACGTCCGCCAACTGCGCGTGGCCCACGGAATAGATCACCGATTCGTCGTTGATGTAATCTTCCACGTTGCAGTTCAGGCCCCGAGCGTCCAATTGCTCGGCGTTCACCAAAAATCGCCGCCAGGGTCCCTGGATTTCTTTGCCCAGGAAAAGCACGTCCTGCCACACGGGCCGCCCCTCTCCCGTGGCGGTTTCCAGGAGGTGAATGCCGCGCCGCAGTCTGCGCGCCACCCGGCTCACGGGCAGCACACACTTGAAAATACCGATCAGCGCCACCAGGGCGATGGCCAAATAAATGCAAAAATCCGTCAGGTTCGCCGTAATGCTTCCCACAATGTCCGTCATAAGGGCTGCTCCTTTCCAAAGGGTCCATGCATCTATTGTAATAGATTTTCTCCAAAATTGCAATGGAAACGTAACATTTATACCTGTAAAACTTTCCATTCAAGGTTTACGCGTAAGCAACAACTTGGGATTTATTCAGGTGGGAGGTAGGAAGTAGGAGGTAGGAGGTTTTGTATAGTCGGTTCAATGAACGAAAGCCGGACTTTCATTCTTTGGAAAACACTATAAACCTCCTACTTCCTACCTTCTACCTC
>JAFSNT010000020.1 GCA_017443295.1 Clostridia bacterium | reverse complement strand
TGGAAAGTGAAAAGTGAAAATTTGAATAGTCCACAATTCGCTTGGCGACAGTTTTTCGACTACATAAAATTCCACTTTTCACTTTTCACTTTTCACTTTAGCAAGTGGGAGAGCCGCCCGGCAGCGGCCCTCCCTTTCCTTTTAGTCCGGCAGACGAACGGTAACGCCGGAAGTAAAGTCCTCCGGGGCCAGGCAGGGGTTCACCCGCAGCAGGGAAGCGATGGGCACGTTGTACTGGGTGGCGATGGTTTCCAGCGTGTCGCTGTCGCCCAGCACCACGCTGGCGGGCAGGGGACAGGCGATGTTGCTTTCGGGCACACACACGATATCGCCGCCGTTCAGATTGTCCAAATCCTTATCGGCGTTGGCCGTTTTCAGGGTGTGGTAGCTCAGGTTGTAGCGCAGCTGCAAATCGCTGGCCGTTTGCCCCTCCTGCACCACGGCACGGCGGTTGGCGGGGCAGACGTAGCCGGTGCCGCCGTCGGCGTTTCCACCGCTGTCATTGCCGCCGTTCGTATTCCCGCCGTCCTGGCCGGGCTGGTCGGCGGCGGGCGTGTCAGCGGTGTTGCAATAGGGGATGCACAGCACGTCCCCCACGGTCAGACGGGCGGGCGGGATATCGGGATTGGCTTCCAGCAGGTCCCGCAGCTGCACGCCGGTGCGCTGGGCGATGAGATAGAAGCTGTCTCCCCGACGGACGGTATAACGGTAGTCGCAATTGGTTTGCGTTTCGGACATGTGATCCACCCCTTTCCTGATTTACAGTCCCATTTTATGCGGAGGCGGGGGAAAGGTGCCCTTTTTCCGGGCGCGGAATCCCAGGACGGAAAGACGCGCAATAAATGAGAATAAAAAGATGGCGAAGAGCGCGTTTCATAGTTTTTTATTGGTTGACATAGGCCAATTATCACAGTATAATGGACAGGAATATGGCAGAAAGTGTGCAAAAAAGGAGAATTTGCGTGCTTCTGTATCGGTTCCGCCCGCTTATTCCGTGTTTTCGGCGGAAGCCCAAGTGTTTTCTTTCTTTCATTCCGCAGAAAAGATCACCGCCCTGCGCCTCCGATCCCGCGCGATCCCGGAAGCGCGGCCGGGCTGCGGAAGGAAACGAGGAAAACCGGGAAATGAAAGACGTCCATCACAAATGGACGAATCTGACAGGAGAGAGGTGCCTATGCGAAAGAAAGGATTTGGCTGGCTGATCGGGATTCTGTGCCTTGCCGCGGTCATCGCGGCGATCGCTCTGCTCGGCGGCGGAGCGCAGGATTTCCACGAGAAGTATGAGGGCGTGGACCTGACCGCCGACGTGTCCGGCATGGGACGGGAGGATACCTACGCCAATTACCTCCAGGCCCACAAGGACGCGCCCAGCGGCATTGCGGAGGCCGCGGTCGACATCACGGCCTTTGAGGGCGACGCCGAGCTGCGGGAGGAAAACGGCGTGCCCTGCGTGTATACGCCGGACGGCTCTTACGTCACCTGGAAGGTGAACGTGGAGCAGGCCGGTATGTACAACATCCAGCTGGATTATTTGACCACCGCCGCCCGCGGGGTGGATATCGAGCGCGAACTGTATATCAACGGCGAGCTTCCTTTCTCGGGGGCGCGCTCTTTGTGCTTCACCCGTCTGTGGAAGGACGGGGCGGCCGTGCGCCAGGACAACCAGGGCAACGACATCCGCCCCACCCAGGTAGAGACCTTCGACTGGCAGCGCGTGCGCTGCAAGGACGATATGGGCTACGCGGCCGAGCCGTATAAGTTCTACTTTGAGGCGGGGGAAAACACTCTGTCCTTAAAAGCGGTGAACGAACCCATGATCATCGGCTCCATCACCCTGACCCCGGTGCAGGTGTTCGCCACCTACGCGGAATACACCGCCGCCCAGCCCCAGGCTTCCATGTCCGATGCCGCCAAGAGCTGGCAGGTGACGGTGCAGGGCGAAAGCAGCACCCTGCGCTCCTCGCCCTCCCTGTACGCCCGGTATGACCGGTCCTCACCGGCCACCGAGCCTTACAGCGTGAAGAACACGGTACTCAACTACATCGGCGGCGACCCCTGGAACAATGCGGGCCAGTGGATCGAGTGGCAGGTGGACGTGCCGGAGGACGGGTATTACAACCTGTCCATCAAGGGCCGCCAGGCGTACCAGCGCGGCGCCATTTCCAGCCGCATGGTGTATATCGACGGGGAGATCCTGTTCGACGCCATGAGCAACGTGGCCTTCGACTATAACACTTCCTGGGAAATGCGCACCCTCTCGGATGAAAAGGGCACCCCCTATCGCTTCTACCTGACCAAGGGCGCCCACACCATCCGCATGGAAGCCACCTTAGGCGATATGGGCACGGTACTGCAGCAGATGGAGGACAGCATTTACCGGCTGAACCTGATCTACCGCAAGATCCTGGTGCTTACCGGCCCCAACCCCGACCGCTTCCGCGATTACAGTCTGGAAAAGGTGTATCCCGAAGTGATCGAGGCCATGAGCTTGGAAAGCAAGCGCCTGTATAAGCTGGTGGACGACACGGTGGCCATTACCGGCCAGAAGAGCGACCGCGTGGCAGTGGCCCAGACCCTGGCCGTGCAGCTGGAAAACTTCGTGGCTCACACCGAGCGCATCACCCAGTCCTTCTCCAACTTCAAGGACAATATCACCAGCTTGGGCACCGCCATGCTGAATATGGCCGAAACCAAGTTAGACGTGGACCTGCTGGTGATCAGCGGCGAAAACGCCGCGCTGTCCAAGGTGTGCGACGGCTTCCTGGAGAAGACAGCCCATGAGATCCGCTCCGCCGTGGCTTCCTACTTTGTGGATTACAACGCCTTGGGCGACACCTACGAAGAAAACGGCGAGAACGCCGACAAGCTGATCGAGGTGTGGATCACCACGGGCCGCGACCAGAGTACGGTGCTGAAAACCATGATCGACGACACCTTCACCCCCGCCACCGGCGTGCGGGTGAACGTGAAGCTGGTGGTGGCCGATACGCTGCTCACCGCCGTGGTGGCGGGCAACGGCCCCGACGTGGTGCTTTCCGTGGGCAGCTGGTTCCCGGTGAACTACGCCATGCGCAACGCCGTGGAGGATCTGACCCAGTTCGCCGACTTTGACCAGGTGGTGAAGCCCTTCTATGAAAGCGCGCTGACCTCCCTGCGGTACAACGGCGGCGTGTACGCCCTGCCGGAAACCCAGGACTTCTCCGTGCTGTTCTACCGTCAGGACGTGCTGGAGGAATTGGGCCTGAAAGCGCCCGAAACCTGGGACGACCTGATCGCCCTGCTGCCCACCATCCAGGGCAACAACCTCTCCGTGGGCGTGCCTTACCCGGATATCACCACGGTGGATATGTCCATCCTCAATTCCCTCATTTATCAGAACGGCGGCGCCATTTATGACGATCAGGCCATGCGCACCATGATCGACAGCGAAAACGGCGTGACGGCCTTCAAGCTGTACACCTCCCTGTACAACGACTACGGCCTGCCCACGGTGTACGACTTCGTCAGCCGCTTCCGTTCCGGCGAAATGCCCATCGCCCTGGCGACCTACAGCCAGTTCAACACCCTGTCCGTGTCCGCGCCGGAAATCCGCAACCTGTGGGATTTCGCCGCCTTCCCCGGCACCCTGAAGGCCGACGGCACGGTGGACCATTCCGTGCATTCCTCCGGCCTGTGCTGCATGATGATCGCCACGGATAACGAGAACGTGAAGAACAACGGCTGGGAATTCCTCAAATGGTGGGTGAGTACCGAAACCCAGGTGCGGTTCGGCCGCGAGATCGAAAGCGTGCTGGGTTCCTCCGCCCGCTACACCACCGCCAACACCGAGGCGCTGAAGCAATTGGCCTGGAGCGCCGATCAATTGAAGGTGCTGGAGGATCAGATGGCAAAGACGGTGGGCTTCAGGGAAATCGCCGGCGGCTATTCCACCACCCGCCATATGACCAACGCCATCCGCCGCGTCATCAACAACAAGGAAGACGCCCGCGAAACGCTTTTGACCTACGCCCGCACCATCAACGAGGAAATCAAGGTCAAGCGCAAAGAATTCAACCTGCCCGTGTACGAATGAGAGGAGAAAGGAGGAAAACCGTATGCAGTCTACTTTGAGCAAATACTGGAGTATGAAACGGGAAAACCTGCGCTATAACTGGGGAAAGGCCAAGCGGATGAAGGTGTGCTACCTGTTCCTGCTGCCCTACGCGGTGCTGTTTACCACCTTCATCATCCTGCCCATCGTCACCTCCATTTATTACAGCTTTACCTACTACAACATCCTGGAACCCGCCCGCTTCATCGGTTTCCAGAACTACATCAACCTGGTTTTGCAGGACGAGGTGTTCCTGACGGCGGTGAAGAATACCTTCGTGATCGCCGTGATCATCGGCCCTGTGGGATACATCCTTTCCTTCCTGTTCGCCTGGTTCATTAACGAGCTGCCCCGCTGGCTGCGCACCATCGCCGTGGTGGTCTTCTACGCCCCGTCCATCGCGGGCGGCGCTTACGCGGTATTCAGCATCATTTTCCGCGGCGACGCCTACGGCTATCTGAACTCCGTCCTGCTGCAGTTCGGCCTGATCGACGCGCCTTACCTGTGGCTGCTGGATCCCAGGTACATTCTGCCGGTGGTCATCATCGTAAGCCTGTGGATGAGCATGGGTTCCGGCTTCCTCTCCTTCGTGGCCGGCCTGCAGGGCGTGGACCGCGCCATGTACGAGGCGGGCTATGTGGACGGCATCCGCAACCGCTGGCAGGAGCTGTACTTCATCACCCTGCCCAGCATGAAGCCCATGCTGCTCTTCGGCGCGGTCATGTCCATCACCGGCGCGTTCAACGTCAGCGACGTGCCCCGCGCCCTGGCGGGCTACCCCAGCACGGACTACGCCGCCCGCACCATCGTGACGCACCTGTTCGACTATGGCTTCTCCCGGTTTGAGATGGGCTACGCCTCCGCCATCGCCACGGTGCTGTTCCTGATCATGCTCCTTTGCAACAAAGTGATCCAGTCTGCGCTGAGGAAGGTGGGCACATGAGTACGAAGAAGAAACCGATCGTCAAAATCGAACAGCCCAAAACCCAGACCCGGGCGGCGCGTCTGCATTATTTAGCGCAGCTTCGGGGCGAGGTAGAGGAAGAAAAGCCCAAGCTGAACAAGAAAAAGTTCGCCATCATTTCTCTGATCGTCCTGGCCCTTCTGGCGGGCGTGCTGGTGTATTCCAATTTCCTGTTTAACGCCATCGAGGCCGCCAACGTGGACTTGAAAACCACTTCCCGTTCCCTGATCCTGTTCTTAGGCAAGGGCATCGAGACGGCGAGGGAGGGCGTTGCCGAGGTCACGGCGGACGATCTGACCAAGCTGAACAGCTGGTCGTCCATCATGCTGCTGATCCGGGTCATCGCCATCGCGGGTCTGGTGATCTACGGCTTCTTTGCCTTCATCACCCTTTTGCAGCCCAAGCGCCGCAAGCCCAACCGCAGCTTCTGGGGCGATTTGGGCATCTACACCCTGCTGTTCATCATCGCCGTGGCCATGGCGTTCCCGCTGGTGTTCTCCGTCGCGGCGTCCCTGAAACCCCTGGACGAGCTGTTCCGCTTCCCGCCCAAGGTGTTTCCCGACCATCCCACCTTCGATAACTTCAGCGACCTGATCGTGACCATGGGCCAAAGCTGGGTGCCCTTCTCCCGGTATCTGATCAATACCGTGTTCATCACCTTCGTGGGCACCTTCGGCCACGTGCTGATCGCGTCCATGGCGGCGTTCGTGCTGTCGAAGTATGATTTCCCCGGCGGGAAAACGTTCTTCAAGATCGTTATCACCGCCCTGATGTTCACCGGTTACGTGACGGGCATTCCCAACTTCGTCATCATGAGCAAGATCGGCATCATCGACACGTACTGGGCCGTGATCCTGCCCGCCTTCGCCGCCCCCATCGGCCTGTTCCTGATGAAGCAGTTCATGGAGAGCCTGCCCAATTCCCTGATCGAGGCGGCCCACCTGGACGGCGCGGGGGAATTGCGCATCTTCTGGTCCATCGTCATGCCCAACGTGAAGCCCGCCTGGCTGACCATCAGCATCTTCTCCGTGCAGAGCCTGTGGAACACCAACGCGGCCACGGTGATCCGCACCGAGTCCAAAAAGACCCTGGTGTACGCTTTGCAGCAGATTCAGGCCGGCGGCATCGCCCGCACGGGCCAGGCCGCTGCGGTCACCGTGGTGGTCATGATCGTGCCCATTACGATTTTCATCCTCTCCCAGGGCCAGATCGTGGAAACCATGGCCAGCTCGGGTCTGAAGGATTGACGGTGATCCTGAACGATAAGATGGGAGGGAGAAAAACAGTGAAAAGAATGATCCGGCTGCTGGCGATGCTTCTTGTTCTCAGTCTGGCGCTGCCCCTGGGCTGCGCCCTGGCGGACGACGGCGTTTCCAGCACGTATACCTACAATTACGATTATTGGGGCGAATTGCGGGAATCCCCGGACGCCTACCGGGTGGATCAGGTGGTTTACAGCGCCACTTTGGGGCTGGATACGCCCATGCGCCGCCCCCAGAGCCTGTTCGTATACGAAAACGACCTGTACGTGTGCGACACGGGCAACAACCGCGTGCTGCAGCTTCGCCGGGAGGGCAAGGATTTTTCCCTGGTTCGCGTCATTGACCGCGTGGCGGGGGCGGAACCGGAAACCTTCAGCACCCCCAGCGACGTGTCCGTGGACAGCGAGGGCAACATCTACGTTGCCGATACCAACAACAACCGGGTGATCAAGGCTGATAAGGATCTGAACTATATTCAGTCCTTCCTCAAGCCCGACGATTCCACCTTTGACCAGAAGCTCAGCTTCCTGCCCAGCAAGATCGTGACCGATTCTGTGGGCCGCGTGTTCGTGCTGGCCACCAACGTGAACAAGGGCTTGGTGAAATTCGAGGCGGACGGCACCTTCACCGGCTTCATCGGGGCCAACACGGTGAAGTACGATATGTGGGACTACATCTGGAAAACCTTCTTCACCACCAAGGAACAGCGCGCCCAGCAGGCGTCCTTCGTGCCCACCGAGTACGAGAACATCTACATCGACAAGGAGGGCTTCATCTACGCCACCAACACCGTGTTCAGCGAATACGAGCTGCTGTACGACGCGGCCAAGCCCATCCGCCGCCTGAACGCCATCGGCAGCGATATCCTGATCAAAAACGACCGCTATCCCCCCATCGGCGAATTGCAGTGGACGGAGGGAAGCATCGAATACGGCCCCTCCAAGCTCAAGGACATCACGGTGCTGGACAACGATATCTATATCGCCTTTGACCGCACCAGGGGCCGCCTGTTCGGCTACGATCCCCAGGGCATCATGCTGTGGGCCTTCGGCACCAAGGGCAACAGCGAGGGCGCGTTCTTAGGCGCCGTGTCCATCGAGCATATGGGCACCGACCTGATTTGCCTGGATGAAAACGAATGCAGCATCACCGTGTTCACCCCCACCGAGTACGGCAACCTGATCTATCAGGCCAGCGACCAGTACTTAAAGGGCGATTACGACGGCAGCGCCGATACCTGGCGCGAGGTGCTGAAGCTGAACGCCAACTACAATTTGGCCTTTATCGGCATCGGCCGGGCGCTGATGCGGCAGGAGCAGTACGGCGAGGCCATGGAGTATTTCAAGATGGCCCACGACCGGGAAAACTACGGCCGGGCTTACCGCTATTACCGCAAGGTCATGGTGGAAAAGAATATCGGCTGGATCGTGGCGATCGCGGCCTGCCTGCTGATCATCCCCCTGGCTGTCGGCCGCGTGAAGAAAATGAAATGGGAGGTGGAAGCGTATGAACGCCGCAAAGTCGCTCGATAACGTATCCGCCCAGGGCGCAAGGGGAGAGGGCTGGCGCAGGTATTTGGCCACCCTCAAATATGGCACCTACGTGATTTTCCATCCCTTCGACGGCTTTTGGGATCTGGTGCATGAAAAGCGGGGCAGCCTGCTGGCCGCCCACACCTGGCTGTTCCTGTTCCTGCTCACCTACGTGATGCGGCTGATGCTGACCAACTTCCAGTTCATCACCGCGCCCATCCAGTACATCAACATTTACGAGCAGTGCGCGTCCCTTTTGCTGCCTTTCCTGATCCTGTGCCTGAGCAACTGGGCGCTGTCCACGCTGTTTGACGGCAAGGGCCGGTTCAAGGACATCTACATGGCCATGTGCTACGCGCTGGTGCCCTATGTGCTGATCCAGCTGCCCATGATCCTCATCAGCCACATGATCTCCTTCGACGAGGCGGCGTACTATTCCGTGCTGGCCAGCGTATCGGTGATCTGGTGCCTGTTCCTGGCTTTCGTGGGCCTGATGCAGGTACACGATTATTCCCCGGGGAAAACGCTCATTTTCCTGTTCTTCACCATCTTCGGCGCGCTGGTGATCCTGTTCCTGATCCTGGTGTTTTTCAGCCTTTTGAGCGACGCGATCGGTTTCTTCGTATCTCTGTACCGGGAAATCGTGTTCAGGCTGTATTAAGGAGGCGGTGAGAAGATGCGCAAAGAAAAATCCATCCTGCGGCGCCTGATCCCGTGGGCCGTGGCGCTGGCGCTGATTGCGGCGCTGGTCGTCTTTGTGGGCATTCCGCTGTACTCCCAGAGCGAAACGGTCACGGAAAACCCGCCGAAAATTTCCTATTTCGATGAAAAGCCCAAAAAGCTGACCATGGAAAACGACAGCCTGCTTTTTGAGCTGGACACCGGCACCACCCAATTCACCCTGACCGAAAAGGCCACGGGCCGGGTGTGGCGCTCCAATCCGGAAAACGCCGCCAGCGATCCCATTGCCGTGGCGGCCAACAAAAACCTGCTGCAGTCCACCCTGGTGGTGACGTATTCCTCCGCGGACGGCGTCATCGACTACAACAACTATCAGTATTCCATCCAGAACGGAAACTACACCGTGGAGCAGCGAGAGGACGGCAGCGTCGCCGTGGAATACTCCGTGGGCAAAATCGAAAAGATTTATGTGATCCCCACGGCCATCACGGCGGAACGCTATCAGGACTTCACCTCCCGCATGAAGGCCAGCGACGTGAAGCTGTGGGTTTCCAAGGCCTACACCTCCTATACGCCGGAGAGCGTATCCAAAATGGAGGCGGACAAGCGCGAGGCCCTGCTGGCCCTGTATCCCGAAGCGGAAAACCAGGCCATGTACGTACTCATCAGCAGCACCTCCGAAAGCAACAAAAAGAAGCTGCAGGAGCTGTTTGCGGACGCCGGCTACAACCAGGAGGAGTACGAGCAGGATATGCTGCTGGTGGCCGGGGTTGAGGAAAGCTTGAACCCCATCTTCAACGTGACCGTGGAATACCGGCTGGAGGGCGGCGACTTCGTGGTCAGCGTGCCTTACCAGGCCATGCGCTACCGGACGGAATACCCCATCACCGGCGTGACCGTGCTGCCCATGTTCGGCGCGGCGGGTACGGCGGACGAGGGCTTCATGTTCATTCCCGAGGGCGGCGGCGCGCTGATCAGCTTCAACAACGGCAAGCTCTCCCAGAACAGCTACTACGCCAACCTGTACGGCTGGGACTGGGGCAGCGAGCGCACCGAGGTCGTCAGCGAAACCAAGAACACCTTCCCCGTTTTCGGCATGGCCAGGAACGGCGGCTCCTTCATCTGCATCATGGAGGGCGCGCCCTCTTACGGCGGCATCCAGGCGGATATCAGCATGCGCTACAACAGCTACAACTGGATCTGCGCCAAGTATACTGTGCTGCACAGCGACAAGTACAACGTATCCGCCAAGACGGCCCGTCTGGTGTACATGTTTGAAAAGGAACTGCCTGAGGATACCGTGGTGCAGCGCTACCGCTTCATCGACAGCGGCAATTACGTGGACATGGCCAACGCCTACGGCGATTACCTGCGGGCCAAGTATCCGGAGCTGAACGACCAAAACGCCGGCGCGGATATGCCTGTCAACGTGGAAATGATCGGCGCCATCGACAAGAAAGTGGTGAAGTTAGGCATGCCCGTGGACTCCGTGGAGGCCACCACCACCTTCACCCAGGCGGCTGACATCATCCGCGATCTGGTGCAGAGCGGCGTGAAGAACCTGAACGTGCGCTACACCGGCTGGTGCAACGGCGGCGTGAACCAGAAGGTGCTTTCCTCCGTCAAGGTCCTGGGCGAGCTGGGCGGAACCAAGGGCATGGAACGGCTCATCAGCGACGTGAAAGGCATGGGCGTGAGCCTGTACTTTGACGGCGTTTCCTGCTTCGCCTACAAGAGCGGCATCCTCCAGGGCTTCATCCCCTTCCGGGACGCCGCCCGGTTCACCACCCGGGAGCAGATCAAAATCTATCCCTACTCCGCTATTACCTTCCAGCCCATGGATTACGATGCCATTGATCCCTTCTATCTGGTGGAACCCCATTACGCCCAGGATAAGGCCAGCAACCTGATCAGCTTCCTGAAAAACGCGAAGGCCGACGGCATCGCTTTCCGGGACATCGGCTACATCCTCAGCGGCGACTACAACCCTAGGGGAACCACCACCCGCGAACAGGTGAAGCAAATGAACCTGGACACCGTGATGGAAGCCAAGGCCGCCGGGGAAAAGGTGATGGTCAAGGAGGGCTTTGACTACGTCATGCCCTACGCCGACCTGATCACCGATATGGATCTGGAGGGCACCCCGTATTCCATCATCGACGCCTCCGTACCCTTCTACCAGATCGCCATTCACGGCACGGTCAGCTATACGGGCGAGGCCATCAACCTGGACAGCGACTGGCAGACCGAGCTGCTCCGCTGCGCCGAATACGGCGCGGGCCTGAATTTCAGCTTCATGGCGGAGGACGCCAAGATCCTCCAGGACACCTTCCATACCAACTACTACGGCGCTACCTATGATTTCTGGAAGGACGACGCCGCGAAGATCATCGCCGATTACCAGACCGCCATGGCGGGGCTGAATCAGCAGCGCATCACCGGCCATGAGATCCTGACCGGCGAAGTGAAGGTCACCGTTTACGAAAACGGCGCGAAGGTGTACGTCAACTACGGCACGGAAGATTACGCGGCGGAGGGCGTTACCGTTCCCGCCCGGAGCTACATCGTGACAGGGGGTGAAACCAAATGAGCCCGCGGAATAAGAAAAACAAGCGCGAAAGCTGGGGGCTGAGAGAGTCCATCCTCACCTTCATCCCCGGCAATTCCGTGTACAGCACCATGCGCTCCCGGAATGCCCGTCACGGCGTCGCGTTCATTCTGCCATTCATTATCGGATTCGTGTTCTTTATGGCCAAGCCGCTGCTTGATTCGTTCATCATGAGCTTCAATGAAGTCACCCTGGCCCAGGGCGGCGGCTTCAACAGCAAGTTCATCGGTCTGGACAACTACAAGTACGCCTTGGGCGTGGATCCCTACTTCAACATGCGCTTGGTGGAGGAAATCCCCCGCATGGCCATCAACGCGGTGGCCACGCTGGTATTGTCCTTCGTCATCGCCGTGATCCTGAACCAGGATTTCAAAGGAAGAACCCTGGCCCGCGCCATCTTCTTCCTGCCCGTGATCCTGTCCTCCGGCGTGCTGCCTGGCATCGAAAGCCAGAATGAGTTCTACAACATGATGCAGGGCATCAACGAGGAAATCGCCACCGCCTCCGGCGTGAACCTGTCCGCCACCCTGCAGGATCTGCTGGCAGTGTCCGGGGTGGGCAGCGGGGTATTCGACGTGCTGTTCCAGATGATCGACGCCATCTACGACATCGTCATGGCCAGCGGCATCCAGATCATCGTGTTCCTCTCCGGCCTGCAGGCCATTTCCCCGTCCCTGTATGAGGCGGCGGACGTGGAAGGCTGCACCGCCTGGGAAGCGTTCTGGAAAATCACCTTCCCCATGGTCAGCCCGCTGCTGCTGGTGAACGCCATTTACACCATCATCGACTTCTTCATGAAGAACGACAACCGGGTCATGGAGCGTATCAACGAGCTATGGAACCGGCTGGAATTCGGCCACGTGTCCGCTATGAACTGGATCTATTTCGCGGTGGCCATGGCCTTTATCGGCGTCGCTACGCTGATCATTTCCAAGGGGGTGCATTACTATGAAGACTAATACCTCCTTCAAATCGGCCAACAAGCGCTCGGGCGGCTATCTGCTGAAGGCCAAGGCCAAGAAGCTGGTGGTTTCCCTGGCCCGGGGCCTGCTGCTGTTCGGCCTGTGCTTCATGATCATCCAACCCATGCTCACCCGTTTGGGCACCAGCCTGATGGAAGAAAGGGATCTGTACGATTCCACCATCGTGCTGCTGCCCCGGCACGTGACGCTGGATAACTACCGCATCGTGTTCGACCTGACCACCTTCCCCAAATCCATGATCAACACGGTGTGGACGAGCCTGCTGGTATCGGTGCTGCAGGTGATCGCCTGCACGCTGGTGGGCTATGGCTTCGCCCGGTACGATTTCCCGCTGAAAAAGTTCTGGTTCGCCTGCGTATTGCTGCTGATCATCATTCCTCCCCAGACCATGCAGACGTCCCTGTACACGTACTTTGCCCAGTTCGATATCTTAGGCCTGATCAAGCTCTTCACAGGAAAGGGCCTGAACCTGCGCGGCTCAGTGATGCCTTACGCCCTGATGAGCGCCACCTGCATGGGCTTAAAGGACGGCCTGTACATTTACATGCTGCGCCAGTACTTTAAGGGCATTCCCAAGTCCCTGGAGGAAGCGGCTTACGTGGACGGCTGCAACACCATGCACACCTTCGTTAAGATCATGCTGCCGGACGCCATGCCCACCATCCTGTCCTGCTTCCTGTTCTCCTTCGTGTGGCAGTGGACGGATCTGTTCTATACCCGCAACTTCCTTACCACGTCCACCCGTCCCCTGTTCTCCACAGAGCTTTCCACCATCGTTTCCCGCATGAGCCGCTACTTCTCCAACGACGCTTCCAAGCCCATCATCGTGCCTGTGGGCCGCCAGCAGCAGCTGATTTCCATCGGCGTGCTGGTGTGCTGCATCCCGCTGGTGATCCTGTACTGCTTCACCCAGCGCACCTTTGTGCAGAGCATCGCCATGAGCGGCTCCAAGGAATAAAAATCCGTTCCCTTAAAACCGGGGACCGGCGCAAAACCGCCGCGCTGCGGGGCGTTCCGGCCCCCGGTTCGGTTTTCGCAATTTTGCGCGGCCTTTGCGCAACGGATTAGAAAAATTGTGTCGGATTTTGCTTGCATTTCTCGGCGCTTCGGTGTATACTTTGAATTGCTAAAACGTATTCTGTCCTGAACGGCAGAATAGGAGAAACGCGTTCAGCGCGATCTTTGCGGACGCCGTTCTCAAAATTCGTCTCTATGCGCGTTTCTTGCGCGAAAGCGGTAAACACGCGTGGAAAATAAAAAAACGGAGGTACTACTATGAAAAAGGCACTCCCCATTGTGTTGGCGGTCATCGCAGTTGTTGCGATCGTCTTTTGCGTGATTGGTCTTACGCAGAAGGCCGACCTGCAGAAGAAGGTTGATGAACTGACTGCTAAAGTTACCAGCCTGACTTCCGATCTGGACGCGGCCAAGAAGGATCTGGAAACGGCCAAGACCGAACTGAAGGCTGCTGAAGAAGCCGCCGCCAAGGCCGCCGAGGAAGCCGCCAAGGCTGCCGAAGAAGCCGCCAAGGCCGCTGCCGCGAAGGCTGTTCCCGAAGGCTATCCCGAAATCAAGGAAGGCATTGATTTCGGCGGCGCCAAGATTTATATCCACGACTATTGGACTACTTCTTCCGCCCGGAAGGAAAATCCCAACGAGGAAGAAAAGGCTCAGTACGACTATCGTGACTGGATCATGAAGACCTACAACTGCGAAATCGAACAAATTATGGATGGCGACTGGGGCAGCAACGCTTCCCAGTTGGTGAACTTCTTCGGCGCGCCCGACGGCTCTCTGCGCCTCTACATCCTGCCCCCGGATTTCGTGGGCGGCCCCATGGCTCAGAACGCGTTCGCGGCCTGGAATAACGACCTGATCGACCTGACCAGCGACCACTGGAACGCTGCCACCGTGAGCTTCATGACCGTCGGCGGCAAGACCTACGGCGTGTCCACCGGCACCAGCGAACCCCGCGCCTGCCTGTACTTCAACAAGCGCGTGCTGGAAGAAGCGGGCATCGACTGGAACACCATCTACGACATGCAGAAGGAAGGCAAGTGGACCTGGGAAGCCTTTGAAAACCTGCTCAAGCAGATCCAGAAGGATACCGACAACGACGGCATCATCGACATCTACGGCATGACCGGTTCCAACGTGGATATGTACCGCGTGGCCGTGTTCGCCAACGGCGGCTGCTTCTTCGATTCCGATGAAAACGGCAAGCTGGTTATCGCTGCCGGCAGCGACAACACCCTGGAAGCCCTGACCTGGAGCAAGGACATCTACAACACCTACTTCTACCAGCAGCCCGCTGACGGCTCCTGGGACTACTACAAGGATGCCTGGAAGCAGGGCTTCTGCGGCTTCTATATGTACCAGACCTACGGCGGCTTCAACGACAACTCCGAAATGGCCGATATGGCTGACGCGTGGGGCTGCGTTGCCTTCCCCGTTGGCCCCAAGGGCACCACTTACACCAACGTCGTTTCTGACAACGTGACCGTTATCCCCAACGTGTACGATGCTGAAACCGTTGCCAAGCTGTCCTACATCTATCAGCTGTGGTCCGCCGCCACCCCCGGCTACGACGACGAACTGGGCTGGGTCGGCAACAAGCTGAACTACACCGACGAGCGCGCCGTGCTGGAAACCTACGCCATGCTGCGTGAGCCCGAACATTGCTCCTCTGATAAGGTGCTGTACCTGGGTTCCGTGAACGACGTGGAAGGTCAGGACTTCCTGTGGAGCCTGGCTGGCAGCACTCCCGCCGAACTCCTGGAAGCCAAGACTCCCGTTTGGCAGGGCCTGCTGGATGCTTTCAACGCGAAATAATCGCTGAATCCATCCTCGGTATTCCCTTGAATGAAAGGCCGCCGTGCGCAAGCACGGCGGTTTTTCGTGCGTGATCTACGGCGGCGCGTGGTTTGTCAAAGCAATAGAACCATCTGCCAAGGCAAAGGAACGTCAAAAAAGGCGCTGCTGCATTTTTTGCGGCAGCGCCTTTTTGCGCGGTCAAACAGCTGTATCGCCGTCAATCGGTTTCTTCGCTGAAATCGGTATCCATGGCGACTTGAAGCGTATAATCCGGGTACAGCTTCTGCACGCTTTCGCACACTTCCCGATACACCTGTTTGCGGTCCTTGGCGTCGAAGCTTACCACGAAATCGAACCGGAGGGTCTTTTCCGCCTGATCCAGATAGAAGCCGTGGGTTTGAAGCACATCCGGGTTTTCCGCTGCAATCTGGGCCACCTTTTCCCGGGCGGCGGCCGCTACCGGGTCTTTGGTGTTATAGGAATACACGCCCACGGCTGTGAGGAGTACATGATGCTTTTCTAAAACAGTCACTGTGACTTTTCGGAGGAGCTTGTCCAATTCGTCCGCGGACAGGGTATCCGGCACTTCGATATGCACGGAGCCGTTGTAGGCGTCCGGGCCGTAGTTGTGCAGCACCAGGTCATACGCGCCGCTGATTTCCGGGAAGCTGTTGATGGTGGCCTTAATGTCCCTGGCGAGCTGGGCGTCGGCCCGTTCGCCGAGGATTTTGGAAAGGGTTTCGGCCAGCATCCCGACGCCGGACTTGATGATTACTGCGGCGATCACCGCGCCCAGCCAGGCTTCCAGGGAGATATGGAAAATAAGATAGATTCCGGCTGCCAAAAGCGTGGACGCGGAAATGATGGAATCCAAAGTCGCATCCTCGCCGGAATTGATAAGCGAATCGGAATTGACTTTTTCCCCGACGCGCTTGACATACCGGCCCAGGAAGATTTTTACCAGAACCGCAACGGCCACGATGATGAGCGAAAGGGCAGAGTAGTCCGGCGCTTCGGGCGTGATGATCTTTTTTATGGATTCCACGAACGCGGTGACGCCCGCGTACAGCACCAGGATCGAAATGATCATGGCGCTCAGGTACTCGATCCTGCCGTAGCCGAAGGGATGCTTTTTATCCGGTTCTTTTCCGGCCAGCTTCGTGCCCACGATGGTGATGACGGAGCTGGCGGCGTCCGACAGGTTGTTGACGGCGTCCATCACGATGGCGATGGAATGGGCCGTCAGCCCCACGAACGCTTTGAAGCCCGCTAAAAACACGTTGGCCAGAATGCCAATGATGCTTGTGCGGACGATGATTCCGCCCCGGTCTGCCTGCTCCTTCATGGCTTACTTCTCCAATTCGGCAGCCACCGCCGCCCGGACTTCCGCCATATCCACGGTGGGCTCAAACCGCGCCACGACCTTGCCCTCGCGATTGACCAGGAACTTGGTGAAATTCCACTTGATGTAAGCCTTGTCGCCAAACTGCTTGTTATTCATATCGGTGAAGGTTTTCAGCGCGGCGTTTTTCAGTCCCTTGCCGAAGCCGGTGAAGGGCTTTTCGGCGGCTAAATAAGCGAACAGCGGGTCGGCGGTTTCGCCGTTCACGTCGATCTTGGCGAACTGGGGGAAGTCCGTGCCGAATTTCAGGGTGCAGAACTGATGGATCTCGTCCTCGGAGCCGGGGGCCTGATTGGCGAACTGGTTGCAGGGGAAGTCTAAGATTTCCAGGCCCTGATCCTTCATTTCCTTGTACATGGCTTCCAGGGGTTCATAGTGGGGCGTGAAGCCGCAGCCGGTGGCGGTGTTGACGATGAGCAGCACCTTGCCCGCGTATTCGTTCAAAGAGACCTGATTGCCTTTCCGATCCTTCACGGTGAAATCATAAACGGTAGACATTTTGTTTTTCCTCCTTCAAATTTCTCTTTCTTCCATGTTTTTCAGCGCTTTGTAGGTCAGCTTGTACAGGGCGGCAAATTCTTCCGCGCTTAGCCCCATGCATTCGGCGATGGTCGGGGGAATGGAAACGGCGCTCGCTTTCAGCTGTCGGCCCTTTTCCGTCAGGGTCAGGGTCAAGAGCCGCTCGTCCTCCGCCGCCCGCTGCCGGGTGAGGTATCCGGCCTGATCCAGCCTTTTCAGCACGGGGGTCAGGGTGCCGTAATCCAAATGGGTACAAGCGGCCAGTTCTCGGGATGAAACGGTTTCCTTTTCCCACAGCACCAGCATCACGATGTATTGGGTATAGGTGAGGTTCAGTTCCTTCAGGTGCGGCCCGTACTGCCGCACCAGCTCCTTGGAGCAGGCGTAGAGCGGGAAGCATACCTGATTTTGTAGCTTCAGGGCGTCATAATTGCCCTTTTCTTCGGTCAAATCCGTTTTCACCTCCCAATTTGATTTTGCGCTATCTGATTGCGCACAATTATTATAAACAGAAAAACAGCTCCTGTCAAGGGGGCAAAAGAATTTTTTTGTTTTAAGGATCGTTAAAGGTTCATGTGAATAATGGAAACCGTCAAGGAGAATTGAAAGAGAGCTTCTTGCACCGGAAACATTTTGATTGAAAGGGGAACGTGACCCATGAGAAAAATGCTTTTTGTGCTTTTGCTGTGCCTTGCCCTGACAGCCTCCGCCTTTGCGGAAACGGCGGTGTATACCGCTGATCAGGACGACCAAAGCGCTGTGGACGTATCCGGCACGGAACAGGTGACGCTGACGGGCGTGACTGTTCTGAAAACAGGCGGAAACGCTTCCAGCGCCGACGCGGCCAGCTTTCGGGGCGTCAATGCCGCCGTTCGCGTGTATGACAGCGCCGTGCTGACCCTTTCCGATTCCGTCATCGAGGCCAGCGCCCAGAACGCCACCGGTGTGTTTGCCTACGATCACGGTACGATCTACATTTCGGACTGCGAAGTAAGCGTCACAGGCGGCGGCGCGGGCGGCGTGCAGGTGGCGGGCGGCGGTACGCTGATCGGCAGCAGCCTGACCGTACAGAGCGCCAGCAAGGCCGCCATCCGTTCCGACCGGGGCGGCGGCACGATGATCCTGGACGGCGGAACCTACACCTCCACCGGCAAAAACGGCTGTCCCGCCATTTACAGCACGGCGGATATTACGGTGAAGAACGCAAATTGCGTTTCCGAACAGTCCCGGGCGGTGATCATCGAAGGGAAAAACACCGTCACCCTGGAAAACGTGACGATCGAAGGAAACGACCAATCCACCAAGGAGGGCAGCGTCCGGGCCAACGTGCTGCTGTACCAGAGCGCCTCCGGCGACGCCAGCGTGGGTACCAGCGTGTTCACCATGAACGGCGGGGAAATGACCTGCCGCAGCGGGGCCATGTTTTACTGCACCAACACGGACAGCGTGATCAACCTGAAAAACGCCGCGCTGAACCTGTCGGAGGACGGCTCCCTGCTCATCGTTTCCGCCGGGCGCTGGGGCAAGGAGGGCCGCAACGGCGGCGACTGCGTGCTGAACGCGGAGAACCAAGTTCTTGAAGGAACCGTCACCGTGGACAGTATATCGTCCCTGGCCCTTAACCTGACCGATTCGTCCTTTTCAGGCGCTATCAGCGCGGATGGTCAGGTCAGGGTAACGCTCAACGGCAACAGCACCTGGACGCTGACGGGAGACAGCAATATTTCAGCATTTGAAGGCGATCTTGCCAGCGTGACCGCCAGCGGCTATCACCTGTATGTCAACGGCGAAGCGGTTTTGTAATGGGCCTCAATCCCAAAACAAAGAAAGGGAGGAATGAACATGAAAAAGCTGTTATCTCTGATCCTATCGGCTGTGCTGGCGCTCGCGCTGGTTCCCTCCGCGGCTTATGCCCAGTCCGATTTGAATTTGAACGCACAAAACGGAGGATTGCTCATCAGTGAATCGGGCACCTACACCCTGACGGGTTCCATGCGGGGCACGGTGTGGGTCGATCCCGGCCAGGGCGACGTGACGCTGATCCTGGACAATATCACCATTGACGGCGGCGAAAGCGCGGGCATCGCGGTGGTCAGCGGCGATTCCCTCACCGTCATTTTAGCCGACGGCACCGTCAACAGCGTGCGGGACGGCGGCGGCGACGCCACCTACGACGCGGCCGTTTTCTGCGCCGTTCCTACCCGCTTTGAGGGCAGCGGCCGCCTCAACGTGACCGGCAATAACAAGTATGGCATCCATGGACAGAACGCCGATCTGACCTTTGCCAGCGGTTCCTATTATATCCAGGGCGCGGCGGGCAGCGTGGAAACCAGCGGACAGCTTTCCGTGCTGAACGCCACCGTGATGGATTTGGACGTCAATCAAATACTGGCCGCAACCCAACAACAGATGGTGGTGCAGACCGGCAACAGCGGCAAGCTGAACCTGCGGGAGGAGCCTGACAAGAGCAGCTTCATGCTCGAACAATACCCCAACGGCACCGCCGTGACCGTATTGGAGAATCAGGGAACATGGAGTCAGGTGGAAGTGAACGGCAAAACGGGCTATATGATGAATGAATACTTGGCCCCGGTTCAAGGGCAAACCGTGGAATCCGTTTCCGCCGCGCAGTCAGCGGGTATGGACAGGCCGCAAATGCCCTCCGGGATGAACGTGCAGCCGCAGAATCAAATGCCTTCCGGTATGAACGGACAGCCGCGGAACGGCATAAACGGCAATAATACGCCCGGCAATACGGCGCTGACGTCCACCGCGGACAGCCCCGGCGAGATCGTCACCAGCACGGCGGAAAACAACGCCGCCAGCCTGGAAGCGGATCTGGAAAACGCGGAATACATTACTGTTTCCGAGGAAAACAGCCAGGTGAAGATCAGCGACAGCGGCACCTATGTGGTCACGGGCACGTCCTCTGACGGCAATATTACCGTGAAAAAAGGAACCACCGGCGTGGTGCTGGTGCTGGAGGATTTGGATCTGACCAGCACCACTGGTGCGACGGTGGCCGTCAACAAGGAAGCCCAGGTAAAGATCATCATTTCCGGAAACGTCACCCTGACGGACGCGGAAAACCCCGACGATGAAAATTCCGCCGACGCGGCGGTGGCCGACGCATTTGACGGCGCGGCCATGAAATTCAAGGCCAATTCCCAGGTGTATATCACCGGCGACGGCGTGCTGACCATCAACGGCAGCGCCAAGAACGGCATCAAGACCGGCGACGATTCCAGCCTCATCTTCGACGGGGGCGTGACCGTCAGCATCACCGCCGCCAACGACGGCATCAACGGCAATTACGACGTGACGCTGCTGAACGGCAATTTCACCATTGCCGCCGGGGACGACGCTATTCACGCCGACCACATCCTGACCGTGGGCAGCCAGGACGGCACCGGCCCCACCATCCGAGTGACCGGCAGCAACGAGGGCTTGGAGGGCACCGTGGTCAACGTGTTCGGCGGGGATATTACGATTCACTCCACGGACGACGCCATCAACGCCGCCAACGGCGACGGGCTGTATGAGGGCGTGCTGGGTTATTCCTTCAACATGACCGGCGGCCGCGTGAGCATCAACAGCCAGGCCGACGGCATCGACTCCAACGGTAACGTGAACCTGATGGGAGGTTACGTTTCTATCGACAGCGCCTCCATGGGCGGCGAAGCGGGCATCGACTATGACGGCCAGCTGTACGTGGCCGATGACTTCCAACTGAACAACCAGAGCGGCGTGGCCGGGCCGGACGGCATGCCCGGCGGCATGAACGGACAGATGGGCGGCGGCATGAATGGGCAAATGGGCGGCCCCATGAACGGGAATGAAACGTTTGGCGGACAAAACGCTTTCGCGCCCGGACAGAACGGCCAGCAGCCGCCCCAGCCGCCCCAAATGAATCAATAACGCGCAAACAAAAACGGGGCTGTTTCGGGTTTTCATTCCCGAAGCAGCCCCCCATGCGCTTTTTGTCAATAGAGCAGGTATTCACATTCCAGCCGCCCGTTATACAGGCGGCGTTTTTGATTGGTGCGTTTGCCAAAGCAGCGCTCAAAGCCGGTGTGGGCGGTGATCACGCCCATGCGGCAGTCCGGGTGGCGGTCGTACAGGGAGCGGATATCCCGGTACAGCTTTTCGCACTGCTTCCGGTCGGACAGCCGCTCACCGTAAGGGGGATTCAGCAGGAACAGGGGAGCGGGGCCGTCCAGATTTACGTCCCGCAAATCCTTTTGGGTCACGGTGATCCTGCCGCCCAAGCCCGCCTGTTTGATATGCCGCTTGCACAGCTCCAGGGCCTGGGGGTCGATGTCGCTGCCGCAGATGGAACCGATCAGGGAGGGATCGAAGCGGCTTTCCGCCTCCTGCCGAAGCCGCTCCATTTCCTTTTTGGGGAACAGGGGCCAGCTTTCGCAGGCAAAGGACCGGGTCAGCCCCGGAGCGCGGTGGGAACGGAGATACGCCGCTTCGATCAGCAGCGTGCCCGTGCCGCAACAGGGATCATAGAGCGGCATATCCGGCTTCCAGGGGGCCATCATCACCAGGGCCGCGGCTAAGGTTTCCCGCAGGGGCGCTTCCCCGTTCCAGGTGCGGTAGCCCCGCTTGTTCAGGGCCGCGCCGCTGGTGTCCAGGGTCAGGCGGGCCAGATCCCCGTGAATGGAAACGTCGATAGCAAATTCAGGCCCCGTTTCCTCGAACCACTGGGTTTTATAGTGCCGTTTCAGCCGCTCCACAATGGCCTTTTTGGTGATGGCCTGGCAGTCCCGCACGCTCATGAGCTGGCTGCGGGCGCATTTGCCGCTGACGGGGAAGTGGGCGTTTTTGGGCAGATAATCCTCCCAGGGCAGGGACAGCACCAATTGAAACAAATCCTCAAAGGACAGCGCTTTGCCCTCGCCCACGATCAACAGCACCCGATCCGCCGTGCGCAGCCACAGGTTGGCATTGAACGCCTGGGCGGGCGTGGCGGAAAAACGCGCCCCGCCCGTTTCGCCCCTGGCTTCCAGGCCCAGCCGGTTCAGTTCCTTTTTTGCCAGCCCTTCCAGACCGAAGGCGGCGGTGGCAAGAAATTCCATATACAGCACCTCTGCATGTGTTGAAGGTGATTTCAAGGATGCTTTAAATCAGGTAGGAAGTAGGAGGTAGGAGGTAGGAAGTTTTATATAGTCTACAAAACGAACCCGGCACCATGATTGAGTTTTTGTAACACAAAATAAACCTCCTACCTCCTACTTCCTACCTCCTACCTTAATGACTTAAAGTGCCCTTAAAAGTCGATAACCTCATCTCGAGCCATTACAGTAGGCATCCCATTTCCAATCGTATCTCGTGCTTTTCCACGTCCTGATTGGAATATTCGCAGGCGTTGAAGCCCATCAGGGACAAGCCCTGGTTCAGGTAAAAGCCGATGGCCCCGGTATTGCAGCTTTGCGTTTCAAGGATCAGGGCGCGGCGGTGCTGGGCACGGGCGATTTCCCGGGCGCGGGTCATGAGCAGGGAGCCGTACCCCCGGCGGCGGTAGCCCTCCTGCACGCACAGGTTGGTGATGCGCAGGCGGTTATTCCAGTTTTCCGGGGTCACCTCTAAAATGGCGCGCATCTCCTTGCCGTCCCACAGAGCATAGGCGTGGGGATCGTCCCAGTGGGGGGCGAAAAGATGATCCACAAATTCCTTATGCATGGGCGCGCAGGGCGTGCGCACGAATTCCAGGGCGAACACGTTCTCCGTGCAGCGCATTCTCAAATCATAATAGCCCTTGCTCTCGTAGGAAAAAACGACCTCATAGCCTTCAAACCGTTCCCGGGACAGTTCGCTGATGTGCATGCTCATGCTCCCCCCAGAAGCTTTTCTCCAGTATACCACAGAAAAGGGACGCTTGAAAAGAAAAAAATCATTTTCTTCGACATTCCCCGCGCTCCGGTTCGACGGCGCGTATACGTTCCTGCCACTATGATGCATATATTCAAGCATGAAGGAAGGAACAAATGTGGAACAGGTGCAAACCGAGGGCCGCGCGCAAAGGAAGAAAGGGAAACGGGGAAAGAGCCTGCCCGTTTGGGATATGGAACGGTGGGGCCGGGCGCTGGTCAAACGGCTGCCCTTGGCGGGGGCGTTTTTTCTGCTGAGCCTGGCCCAGTGCTTTTCCATGCCCGCCCCCTATTCCATCTGCTGCCTCACCGCCCTGGCCGCCGCGGGGGAAAGCACGGCGGGGGCGTGGCTGGGCCTTGGCGCGGGGCTTGGCTACCGCGTGCTGCTGGGCCTTGATTGGGACGCGGGGCAGTTCGTGATCTGCGCCCTGTGCTTAGGCGTGCGGCAGATACGGGAATGGAAGGCGGGCTGGGTGATGGGCCTGACGGCTACGCTGCTTTTGGCCCGCGCCCTGCCGGATATGCTTCGCGCGTCGGACGCTCAAACGGTGATTCTGCTTTTTGCGGGGGTGCTGCTGGGCGTGGCGCTGATGCCCGCCCTGCTGCGGGCGGCAAGGCTGGGGCTGGGAAAACAGCGTTCCTTCAGCCAGGACGATCTTCTGTGCCTGCTGCTGCCGCTGCTGCTGCTGTTGGCCGGGGCGGGGCGGCTGTCCCTGGCCCAGGTGAATATGGGGTATTTCATCGCGGCGGGGCTGACGCTCACCATGGCCTGGGTGGGCGGCAGCGCGGCGGGCGCGTGCTTCGGGCTGGCCTGCGGGCTTGCGCTGCTCATCAGCGGGCAAAGCGCCCTGCCCCTGGTGAATTTGGCCTTCGGCGCGCTGCTGGCGGGCATGATGCAGGGGAAAAAACGGGCGCTGGCCGCCGGGGTTTACCTGCTTTCCTCGGTGACAGCGGCGTATCTGATCGCTTATCGTTTCATTCCCGCCTTCTTCGGGGCAGAGGGGACGGCGGCGCTGCTTTTCTGCCTGACGCCGGGCAAGCGGATGGGCGCGGTCAGCCGCTTCATGCGCCGTCTCAAATGGAACGAGCCGAAGGAAAACGCCTATACGCGGCTGAAAACCCAGCGCTGGGTGCGGGCCATCGAATGCATGGCCGACGCCCTGCCCCATCCCCGCATTCAGCCATTCACCCCCCGGGAGGAAAGCGAAACGCTCACCGACGCCCTCTGCGCGGACTGCGACCGGCTGCCCATCTGCTGGCATGAAGCGGAGGAGCAGACCCGGGAGGGCATGGAAGCGCTTTCGGAACGGGGCGGCGATACGGACGAATACCTGCAAATCATCAACGCCTATTTTCCCCAGTGCCCCCGCATCGGCCGCATCCCCGAGCTGCTTTCCCGGCTGGACAAGGACCGGCAGACGCGGATGCAGCGGGCCTTGTGCGCCGAATATGAGCGGGACATGCTGCAAACCCATTTGACCGCCCTTTCCCAGGCCGCCCAGCGCATCAGCTTAGAGGGACAGAGCAATGACAGCGAAGAAGCCCTGTGGACGTATCAGACCGAAGAAGCGCTGCAGGCCGCCCGCTTTCCGGGCCGGACGGCTTTTGTGAAAAAGGTGGACGGCCATATGACGGTTTGCCTGAAATACGATCCCCTGGCCCTGCGGCCCGCCCCGGACGCCGGGAACGCGCTGGCCAACCGGGTGGGCTTGCAGCTGGGCGTGCCCCTGACCGTGACCGAGCAGCAGGGGGACAGGATCATATTGGAGGAAATGCCGCCCCTCAAGGCGGAAACGGGCATGGCCACCGCCTGCGCCGTATCCCCGGAGAAAAAGCGGCGCATGGGCCGCAGGCCGGATAACGGCGACGCGGTGCTTACCCGCCCGCTGCCCGGCGGCAGGCAGTTGCTCACCCTCAGCGACGGCATGGGCCACGGCACGGACGCCCAGGAGGAAAGCAAAAAGACCCTGGAGCTGCTTTCCCTGTGCTTAGAGGCGGGGTATACCCGTTCCCAGGCCATGACCGCCGTGAACGGGGCCATGCTCAGCGCCACCGGCGGGGAAAAGTTCGCCACGGTGGATCTATGCGTGATCAATTTGTGGACGGGGGAAACGGCCATGAATAAGTTAGGAGCCTGCGCCTCCTATGTGATCCAGGGCCAGAAAATCCACACCGTGGAGGGGTCGGCCCTGCCATTGGGCATCATCGAGCATGTGGTGCCCATGGAGCATCGGTTCACCATGGGAGAGGGGGACACGCTGCTGCTCATGAGCGACGGGGTGATGGACGCTTTCACGGAAGAACAGGATCTGCTCAACGTTCTGCGCCGCATCCGGGAATACGCGCCACAGCGGCTGGCCGATACCCTGCTCCGGGAAGCGCTTTTGCAGCGGGACGGCCTGCCCCCGGACGATATGACTGTGCTGTGCGCCCGCATTTGGGAGCGGGGAAGCAGAAAGGACGCTTGTTTGGAGGATTCTTCAAGAACGCTTTAAACCAGGTAGGAGGTAGGAAGTAGGAGGTTTATTTTGTGAATACAAAGACCCAACATATGGCGTTGGGTTCATTTTGTGGACTATATAAAACTTCCTACCTCCTACCTCCTACTTCCTACCTTGACTTAAAGTGTCCTTTTAATCTCCCAAACGAACAATAGCGCCGCACGAAACGCCCGTATGGACGTTGTGCGGCGCTGCTGTTCGTTTGTCAGCCCAGCCCGGCGCGGAGCATGAGTTCTCCGGCCACGGCGATTTGCTCGCAAATCATATCGAGGCTCTTTTCGGGGTCGGGGGCGGTTTCGCCGCCCTCCCGCAGGACGCGGCTGTGGGCGGTGAGGACGTTGTTCACGGCGGCTTCCAGGCAGGCGGCTTCCCGGGTGAGATGGAGAGAAAAGCGCAGCAGCTTGGCCAGGGCCAGGGCGGCGGAGAAGGGCTGGGGCGTTTCGTCGTCCGGCAGGGCATAGGGCGCGAACACGCCCAATTCCGAATCAAAGGCCATATCGTGCATGACGGCGGGATAAGTACACAGGGCGGTGCCCGCCGCGTTCAGCATGCTGCCCGCGTAGGGCGGGCAGAGGATGAGGCCCATGCGCTCCGGCGCGGTGATCATGGCGCTGATGGCTTCGGGGCCGGTCATGGAAACGGAGGACACCTGGGGGAAAAGCCCCTCCTGCGCCCGGATATTGGCTTCCCAGTCCTGCCGGGACGCGCCGGTGGGGAAAACGGAACACAGGCGGCAGTCCTGCTCCTGGGCGAACTGGAAGGCGGCGCGGCAGGCGGCCAGCATCGTTTCCTCGTCCAGGGACAGCACGGTGGCAACGTACAGCACGGCGGGGGCTTCGCGGCGGGCGCAGAGGGATTCCGGCACGCAGAAGGAGCGGATCAGCAGCGGCATGCCTAATTCATCCAGCAAATCCTGAAAGGCGGGGTTTTCGCAGCTGCCCGCGAACACGGCCCGGAAATCCTGGCAGGCGGCGAAGGCCTCTGCCTCCATTTTCCCCTCCGCCAGGGAGAAGGAATGGCCGAAGGCGCTGGAAATATCCGTCAGCAGCCGGCTGGCGTAGGCGCAGCTTAATTCCTCCTGTTTTCCGCTGGAAAGCAGCATGATCTTGGCGCGCACGGAGCATCATCCTCTGCAAATAAATTGATAATTGAAAAGTGGAAAGTGGAAAGTGGAAAGATAAATAGCTGCCAGCGCTGCTTGAGGCTGTATACAGCGCCATCTATTCAAATTTTCACTTTTCACTTTTCACTTTCCACTTTTTTATAGGTTCCAAACCGCCACTCCGGTGTACCCGTCGATTTCCGGCACCCTGACGGCGATCAGCTCGCTGTGGGAGGTGGGCACGTTTTTGCCCACGAAATCGGCCCGGATGGGCAGCTCCCGGTGCCCCCGATCCACCAGGATCGCCAATTGAATCTGGGCGGGGCGGCCCATCTGAAACAGGGCCTCGATGGCGGCCCGGGCGGTGCGGCCGGTGAACAGCACGTCGTCCACCAGCACCACCCGCTTGCCCGCGATAGGGAAGGGGACCTGGGTTTCGTTGAGCCGGGGCATATCGTTTTCCGAAGCGACGGACAAATCGTCCCGGTACAGGGTGATGTCCAGCACGCCCACGGGTACGTCCCGGCTTTCGATGGCGGCGATTCTCTCGGCAATGCGCCGGGCCAGGGGTTCGCCCCGGCGGCGGATGCCCACCAGGCAAAGATCGTCGCAGCCGCCGTTCCGCTCCAAGATTTCATGGGCGATGCGGGTCAGGGCGCGGTTCACGGCGGGTTCGTCCATCAGACGGGCTTTCAGCTCGGGCAAAGGAATCACTCCCATTCCAGCGGGTAATTGGTGACGGCGTATTCCAGGTTCTTCACGTTGGCCTTGTTGGTAAGGGTACTGAGAACGGTGTTGATTTTGGCGGTTTCGGTAAACGGCGTAATGGCAAAATCGTTGTAATCGCCGCGGGAGGAAATGCGGCAGGGGATGATGCGGAAGGGATTATCCAGGATTTCCCCGTCCTTGATGCGGAAGCGGCACTGGAAAATGAAGGTACACATATCGCTGGGCTTTTTGTTGCCGCAGAAGGAGCAGTTGGCCAGGGAATACACGATATACCGGCCCTTGTAGCATTCGATGGGGTTGATGCGGTGGCTGTGGTGGCCCAGCACCAGGTCCGCCCCCGCGTCGATGGCGGCGCGGCCCAAAGAAATCTGGGAATAGGGGGATTCGTTGCGGGGGGAGTAATCCAGCTCCTTGCCCCAATGGAAGCTGACCGTGACCAAATCGCAGGTTTCCTTGGCCTTGGCGATGTCCGCCGCCACCACCTTCTGCAATTCGGAGGCGGAAAGCTCGTCGCTGCGCAGGGGCGGCACGATCTGATAGGCCAGCATGCCGATGCGCACGCCGTTGGTTTCATAAACGCCCATGTGGTTTTTGTTGCTCCACACCACGCCCGCGCTTTCCATGGCCTTGGCGGTGTAATCAATGCCCGTCTGGCCGAAATCGCCGATGTGGTTGTTTTCCATGGTGACGGCTTCCACGCTGTTGTTGCTGAGGACCTCGGCGTAGGCAGGATCGCCCAGGAAATTGTAGGCGTTTTTCTTTTTCCAGGAAACGCCGCTTTCCGGGGCAAGCACCCCTTCAAAGTTGGCGATGGTCAGGTCGTCTTCCGCAAAAATGGCTTTCACGTTGCGGAAGATGAAATTGGGGTCGCCGCCCTGCTTTTTCAGTTCTTTGTCGAACAGGCCCGCGCCCCGGGTTTCATGCTGCACGTCCCAGCCGATGGTTACATCGCCCACCGCCGTCAGGGTAATCAGCACGCTGCCGTCGGCCTGCAAAACGGGTTCCGGCGTGGGGGTGGGTTCCGGGGTGGGGGCGGGAGTGTCGTTGGGACCCGGCGTGGGCGTGACGGGATTCAGCAGGTAATCCAGGGAGATATCCATATCGTCCCAATCCTCCGCCTGCACCGCGGCAAAAATCAGCGACGCGGCCAAAACCGCGATCAGCACGAAAGAACAGAGCTTGCGCATGGGTTCCCTCCTGATTGATAAGCGTTATAAAGATTGAATGAACTGTCCCATCCGGGCGAAGGCTTCCATCATCCTGTTCATATCCGTGGCGTAGCAGCAGCGGATGTGGCCCGCGCCGCTTTTGCCGAAGGCGTCGCCCGGCACGCACACCACCTTGTGTTCCCGGAGCAGGCGGGTGCAGAATTCCTCGCTGGTCAGGCCGGTGCTTTGGATGTTGGGGAAGCAGTAGAACGCGCCGCGAGGCTCGAAGCAATCGAGGCCCATTCTCCGGAAAGCGTCCAGCATCACCCGGCGGCGGCGGTCATAGCTGCGCCGCATGGTTTCCACATCCTCATAGCCCGTTTCCCGGTTCCTTTTCAGGGCCTGCAGGCCGGCCACCTGGGCCTGGCGCGGGGCGCACATGATGGCATACTGGTGGATCTTGTTCATTTCGTACAGGATATCCTGGGGGCCGCAGGCGTAGCCCAAGCGCCAGCCGGTCATGGCGAAGGCCTTGGAAAAGCCGTTGATCAGCACCGTGCGCGCTTTCATGCCGGGCAGGGCGGAGAAAGCGATTTTTCCCCCGTCGGTTTCTTCGTCGGCATAGGTCAATTCGGCGTAAATTTCGTCGCTGATCACCAGCAGATCGTGCTTTTCCGCCACGTCGGCGATTTCCTGCATCTGCTGCTTATTCATCACCGCGCCGGTGGGGTTGTTGGGGTAGGGGAAGATCAGGGCGCGGGTTTTGTCCGTCACCGCCGCTTCGATTTCCTCCGCCGTGATGCGGAATTCGTCTTCCGCCTTGGTGGGCACCGGCACCGGCGTGCCGCCCGCGAAGGTGACGCAGGGGGCGTAGCTGACGTAGCCGGGATCGGGCAGGATCACTTCGTCCCCCGGCCTCAGGCACACCCGCAGGGCCAAATCAATGGCCTCGCTGGCCCCTACCGTGACCACGATTTCCTTTTCGGGGTCGTAGGACACCTGAAAACGGTCGGAAAGATAAGCCGAAATTTCCTGACGCAGGGAAAGCAACCCCCGATTGGGGGTATACTGGGTTTCGCCGTCCAAAATGCTGTCCATGGCGGCGGAACGGATGTGGTAAGGGGTCACGAAGTCCGGCTCGCCCACGCCTAAGGAAATGGCGTCCTTCATGGTGCCCGCGATATCGAAAAACCGGCGGATGCCGCTGGGCGGCACCTGGGCCACCCGGGGATTGATGAAATTGCTCACGGCGTCACCGCCATTCGCTTATCCACCGATTCGCCCACGAAAATCACGCCGTCCTGCTTGTAGCGCTTGAGTACGAAGCTGGTGCTGGTGCCGGTGACGGATTCCAGGGGACTCAGCTTTTCGGATACGAACAGCGCCAGATCCTTCAGGGTGCGGGCTTCCACCAGCACCAGCAGGTCGTAGCTGCCGCTCATGAGATACACGCTCTTCACCTCGTCGAACCGGTAAATGCGGCCCGCGATGGCGTCAAAGCCCATATCCCGCTGGGGGGTGACCTTCACCTCGATCATGGCCTCGCACCGTTCTTTTTCGGTGCGGTCCCAGTTGATCACGGGGGAATATTGCAGGATCACCCGATCCCGCTCCAGCGCTTCGATTTCTTCGGCGACCTGACTTAATTCCGCCCCGGTCATGACGGCGATGCGCTCCAGGGGCGTGCGGCAATCCTCGGACAGGATTTCCAGAATCTGCATTTTCAATGGCTGCATAGCTTTCTCCTATATAACGAAAGAATTTATTCGTTGATTTCGATCAGCTTTTTGGCGCGCACGGCGGCCAGGCAGGTTTCCCTGCTTTCCTCAAAATGATGGTGGAACAGGGTTTTCAGCCCTTCCAAATCGCGCTTTTCCAGCAGGTCCACCATGTCGTGGTGTTCCTGGTGGGCGTTGCTGCGCCGCACGATGGAGGCGATGGTGGTGGCCTGGAAGCGCTTGATGTACTCTTCCTGGCTGTCGATCACCCGCAGGATGCGGATCTTATCAGAAATATGCTCCATGGTGCCGTGGAACAGGCGGTTGGAAATGGCCAGGGCGTCGGCGTCGGCCTGCTCGTATTCCACGTCCATCTGCTTTAATATGTCCCGCAGCTCCTGAATCTCTTCCTCCGTCACGTTCTTTACGATGGAGGGCAGGATCAGCATCATCATGGCGTTGCGGATGGTGAAAATTTCATCAATATCCTCGATGGTAAAAGCGCGCACCACCACGCCCCGGTGCAGCACGTATTCCACCAGCCCGTCCCGCTCCAAACGGCGCAGGGCCTCCCGAAG
>JAFSNT010000184.1 GCA_017443295.1 Clostridia bacterium | reverse complement strand
GGGCATGTCCAGTACCTCGTCGATGCGCGAGAAGCTCATCCGCTTGCGCAGCTTCCCCATTTGGACCTCGTGCACCATAAAGCTATCACCCCTTTATTGCTCCCAGACGCCGGAAAAAGCGCATATTTCCCCTACCCCTGACCCCTGGATTTTTTTGCCTTTCCAGGGCGCGGGACACGGGAAAAAAGGCGCACTCGTCCGACACTGGTGCAATTGTAAATTGTAGCATACACAACTGCATCTGTCAATCGGTTTTTTGAAAATAATTCGCCAAAACTGAAAATTTTTTTAGAAGTTTTTAGAAATGATGATTTCCAAGAACAAAACGCCGCCGCGGGAGGCTGTTCCCACGGCGGCGATAAGACGCTGAAAGCGGTTTACACAATAAATTGGAACGCCGTGAAGGCGGCGTACACGCACAGCAGGGTAACGCCCTGCCAGCGGGAGAGCTTGCCCTTGATCAGCGCGGGCAGGCACAGCAGGGCCATGACGCCTAACATCACCGGGATATCCACCACCAGGGAGGCGTTCATGCCCGCCAGGGTCTTTTCCACGGGGATGGCGAAGGGGGAGATGGTGATGGCCGCGCCGGACACCAGCACGATATTGAACAGGTTGGCCCCGATGATATTGCCCAGGGACAGGGCGCTGTGGCCCTTCGCTAAGGCGGTGACGGCGGTCACCAGCTCGGGCAGGGAGGTGCCCAGGGCCACCATGGTCAGGCCGATCACGCTGTCCGGCACGCCCAAGGCGGCGGCGATGAGGGTGCCGTTATCCACCAGCAGGCGCGCGCCCACGGCGATGGCGGCGGCCCCGGCCACCAGGGCCAGCAATTCCTGCCACAGGGGCCGGTCCTTGGGGGCTTTTTCGGCGTCTTCCGCCTCTTCCGCCTCTACCTGATCGGGGTGCTTCTTCATTTGGTATACGGTCAGGATCATATAGCCGACGAACAGGGCCAAAAACACGACGCCCTGCCAGCGCTGAAATTCCCCGGCGGTGTAGGCGATCAGGGAATAGAGTACCGCCGCGCTGAAAAAGGCCGCTACCGGCACCCGCAGGGAGCTTTTGTTCACGCCGCTGGGCCGGATGGCCACCGTCAGGGCGGCGATCAGGCTGGTGTTGCAGATCACCGAGCCGATGGCGTTGCCGTAGGAAATGCCGCTGTTGTGTTCCAGCGCCGCCTGGGCGGACACCATGACCTCCGGCAGGGTGGTGCCGATGGAAACCACCGTGGCCCCGATCAGCAATTCGGGCAGATGGAACCGGTGGGCCAGCCCTGTGGCCCCGTCCACAAACCAGTCGCCGCCCTTGATGAGCAGCACAAAGCCTAAAAAAAACAGTAAAACCGGTACGAGCATGTTCGCGTTCCTCCTCCGTGCTTCCTGTTTTCCGAAGCGGAAACAGTATACCATGATTGGGCAGGAATTACCAGCGGGGAATGATCCAAAGATACAAAAAAGTGTTTCAAAGCAGTCGGTTGGCCGCAGGCAAATGAAAAGAACGCTATATAATCAAAAATTCGCTTTCGTCAATGCGAAAAGCGAATTTTCAGCGAATATTCACGAACGGAAAAGAGACGGCATTTACTTTACGATGCCCTTGTATTCGCGCTGCACCTTCTCATAGCTTTCCAGATTGCCGATGTCGTAGCGGCTGCCGGGCATTTCCATGCTGTGCATGGGGCTGCGGCGGCACATCCAGGCCACCAGGCTGCCGGGGGCGTCGGTGCCGCAGCCGTCGGCGATGGCTTCCCGGATTTTGGCGGCGTCCAAACGGGTATAAAAGTAGAAGGGAGGCGTACACCAGTGGCTCTTGGGCGCTTCCGGCTTTTCCTCCAGGGACAGCAGGCGGTCGTTTTCGCCTAACTCCGCCACGCCGCTTTTTTTCAGTCGCTTTTCGTCGGCTTCGTAATACCGCATCACGCAGGAGGTACCCTTTTCCTGAACGTAACGCAGAAAAGAGGTGAGGGAGAAGTCCAGCACATTGTCCCCGGCGATGATCAGCAGATCGTCGTCCAAGCTCAATTGATCAATGGCAAACTGAATATCCCGCACCGCGCCTAAGCGGGTTTCGTTGGTGCTGGTGCCGTCGTCCACCACGGTGATGGGCAGGGAATGGGAAGCAGCCCAATCCTGAAAATGACGGGCGTACTTGTGATTGCTGATCACGATATAACCGTCCGTTTGCCCGGCGGAGTCGATATCGGTAAGCAGCCAGTCCAAAATGGTCTTTTCGCCCACCTTCAAAAGGGGCTTGGGGAAGTTCTCGGTCAGGGGGTACAGGCGGGTGGCGTAGCCCGCGGCCAAAATCAAGCATTTCATGGCGATCCCTCACAGTTCCGCGCCGTCGGCGCTGTGGCAGATGTGTACGGAATACTTGCCCTGCAAATGGGGGAAATCCTTCAAATAGGCTTCGGTGACTTTCCGGGTGACGCTTTCCTCGAAGGCGGGGTCGATCAGTGCCACGCAGCAGCCCTTGAAGCCCGCGCCGCTGAACCGGCCGCCGTAAATGCCGTCGGTAGCCCGCATGATTTCATACAGGCGGATCTGCTCCGGCGCGCCGGATTCCCAGTTGTGAATGCTGCTCCAGCCCGATTCAAAGGACAGGCGGCCGTATTCCTCAATGTTGCCCCGCCGCCAGGCTTCCGCTCCGGCCTCCACCCGCTGGAATTCGGTGTACCAATGCTCGCACCGGCGCGCCCAGGGGCCGGGCAGGCGGTTTTTGTATTCCTGATATACGGCGAAGGGAATGTTCCGGGCGTTGGAATCCTTGAACTTGCCGTATTCCAGCCCGGCGAAGGCGTACAGGGCGTACACCCCCGCCCGCAGCTCGTCCACGCGCATGTTGTATTTGGAACCGGCCAAGCTGTGTTCCAGGCCGGAAAAGAAAATGGCGATTTTGTAGGGCTTCATGGTGGGCCGGGTGGGGATCAGCTCGTAGCTGCCGTCCGCCGTGTCCAAATACAGCAGATGGTCCTTTTTGCCCAGCACCTCGCAGGACTGGTCCAGCTTGCCCACGGACACGCCCACGTAGTTCTTTTCGGCGTCAAAGGCGGTATCAATCATTTCCTGGTGGGAAAGATGAATGCCGTTCACCCTGCACAGGGCGGACAGGAAGGCCAGGATCACGGCGGCGGAGGAGCTTAAGCCCCCGATAGGCAGGGTGCCTTCGATCACGCCGCTCAGGCCCACCGTCAGGGGATAGCGCTTGGTCAAGGCCCAGGTGGCGCCCCGCAGGTAGTCCGCCCAGTCGTTTTCCTTTTCCTCCGGCACGGAGGCGATATGCCATTGGGCGCGCTTGGGGAATTGAAGAGAGGCCATTTCCACCACGCCGTTTTTCTTGGGATGGTAGGCGATGTGGATGCCCTTGTCGATGGCCAGACCGGTGATTTTGCCCAGGTTGTGGTCGGAGTGCGCGCCGATGGGGCAGATGCGGTAGGGGCAGAAGGAGATGCCTTCGGGCAGATGCCTGTAGATTTCCAGGAATTTTTCTTCGCAGAGCATTTTTTTCACCTCAAATTTTTTATCAGTCTCTCCGGAACAGGTCGCGGGTGTATACCTTTTCGGAAACGTCGTCCAGGGCGGCGTCGTAGCGGTTGGCGATGATGCAGCCGCACATTTTTTTGAACTTCTTCATATCGTTCACCACCAGACTGCCGAAGAAGGTGCTGCCGTCCTCTAAGGTCGGCTCGTAGATGACCACGGTGGCGCCCTTGGCCTTGATGCGTTTCATCACGCCCTGGATGGAGGAGTGGCGGAAGTTATCGGAATTGGCTTTCATGGTCAGGCGATACACGCCCACCACGATCTGCTTCTGTTTCTTTTCCCGGGCGGCGGAGAAGGCTTCGCTGTTGCCGTAGGTGCCCGCGATTTCCAGCACCCGGTCGGCGATGAAATCCTTCCTTGTGCGGTTGGATTCCACGATGGCCTGGATCAGGGTCTGGGGCACGTCCTGGTAATTGGCGAGCAGCTGCTTGGTATCCTTAGGCAGGCAGTAGCCGCCGTAGCCGAAGGAAGGATTGTTGTAATAATCGCCCACCCGGGGGTCTAAGCAAACGCCCCTGATGATGGGGGCGGTTTTCAGCCCCTTGAGTTCGGCGTAGGTGTCCAGCTCATTAAAATAGGAAACGCGCAGGGCCAAATAGGTGTTCACGAACAGCTTGGTGGCCTCCGCCTCCGTAAAGCCCATGAACAGGGTCTCCACAGGATTTTTCAATGCCGCCTGCCGCAGCAGGGCGGCGAAGGCGCGGGCGGCGGGTTCTGTCTGTTCGTTGGTGCCCACGATGACGCGGGAGGGGTACAGGTTATCGTACAGGGCTTTGGATTCCCGCAGAAATTCGGGGCTGAACAGAATGTTGTCCGCCTGGAATTTCCGCCGCGCGTGTTCGGTATACCCCACGGGCACGGTGGATTTGATGATGATGGCGGGCTTTTGCGCCCGGTGGGCCGTGGCTTGCAGGATCAGGCCGATCACCGCTTCCACGGCGGAGCAGTCGAAGAAATTCTGCTTGGAATCGTAATTGGTGGGCGCGGCCACGATGATGAAATCGGCCTCCGCGTAAGCCCCGGCCCCGTCCGTGGTGGCGGTCAAATGCAGGACGCGCTTACCCTCCTTGGCTTCTGAAAAGAATTTTTCGATGTACTCGTCCTGAATGGGCGCTTCCAGGCGGTTCAGCTTTTCCACCTTTTCCGGCACGATGTCCACGCAGGTCACTTCGTTGTGCTGGCTCAGCAGTACCGCCAGGCTTAGGCCCACGTATCCCGCGCCCGCCACGGCGATGCGGCGGGGCGGCTCGGTCTGTTCGGCGGCGGGGGCGGCTTCTTCCGCGTACAGATCGGTAGGCTCAAAGCCCAGCGCCTCTGCCAGCGCTTCCAGCTGGGGAATGGAGGGGGTGTATTCCAGGGATTCCAGCTTGCTCAGCACGGACCGGTTCATGCCGGTTTTTTGGGCCAGCTGCGCCTGGGTGATTTTCAGCGCTTTCCGGCGGGCGACCACCGTTTCCGAAAGCAGGGGCAGGGACAGTCTTTTCATGGGAAATCTCCTCAAAACACTGATAAAAATGTTGCTTACAGCAACAAAATGGAATGAATCATCCCGAGCTTTTCCTTATATTATCATCCGCGACGGGGAAAAGTCAATCAGATTTGCGCACAAACCGGAAGAAAATTTCGGCTTTTTCTTCAAAGGATGCCAAAAAGCAAAGAAAATGTTGTTCAAAACGTCAAAACCAAACGCCCTCCCGACCGACGCCGGACGAAGGACGGACGGAAAAATTACGAAAAAACGGTACAAAAACGGAAAAAGATGTGATAAAATGCCACAAGGGGCGTTTCATCCCGCCCGAAAAAGGACCGGAAGGAGGCGCGGATGCCGTGGAAGAACCGAAATACACGGGCTTGAACCGCTTTTTTCAAAGCGACGCCATCCAGGCCATCATGAAGCATATGACGGACGGCACCCTGTCCGAATTCATCGGCGACTGGAAATGGATTTTCAGCTTTACGAAGAAGTACCGCTGGATCGTGGTGCTGTATACGTTTATGGGCATTGTGGGTTCCACCATGTCCTTAGGTTCGGCGTATGTGGGCCGCATCCTCATCAACATCGTGGTGGGGCAGGAACGAGAGCAGCTATGGGTGCTGATTTGCGCCATGCTGGGCATGACCCTTTTTTCCCTGGCGCTGTCCAGCGTCAGCAGCCGGATTTTCACCCGCATTTCCATTTATGTGAACAACGATATTCAGGGCGAGATTTTTGACCGGATCATGGACGCCCGCTGGGCGGAATTAAGCGCCTATCCCAGCGGCGATTTGCTCAACCGCTTTAACGGCGACGTGGGCACCATCGCCGCCAACGCTATCAACTGGATCCCCAACCTGATCATCAACATTTATACCTTTGCCGCCACGTTCATCATCCTGTTCCGCATGGACCCCGCCATGGCGTGGATCGCCCTGCTGTCCGCGCCGTTCCTGCTGGGCATGAGCCGCTACATCATGCGCAGAATGAAGCAGTACCGCAAGCGGGTGCTGGAGCTGAATTCCCAGATGATGGGTTTTGAGGTGGAAACCTTTTTCAACTTCGATATGATCAAGTCCTTCGGCGTGTTCGGCTATTATTCCCGCAAGCTGCGGGACTGGCAGAAAAAGTTCAAGGAATACAACCTGGATTACAACAAGTTTGAAATCAAATCCAGGATCATGCTCACCCTGGTGTCCACCGCCGTTTCCATGGCCGCCTTCGGCTACTGCCTGTACCGGCTGTGGAACGGGCAGATCCTCTACGGCGATATGACATTCTTTTTGCAGCAGCGGGCCAATCTGTCCGGCCGCTTTAACGATCTGGTGGGCACCATTCCGGGCATGCTCAATTCCTCCGTTTCGGCCCACCGCATCCGGGAGCTGATCGACCTGCCCCGGGAAATCCACGACGAACAGGCGGCGGAGCAGCTGGAAAAGCAGGCCGCGGGCGGGCTGACCGTGCGGCTTTCCCACGTTTCTTTCAGCTATCAGGAGCAGCAGACCGTTTACCGGGACGCGAACTTTGAAGCCCGGCCCGGGGAAATCGTGGCGGTGCTGGCTTCCTCCGGCGTGTGAAGCTGTGGTGCGCGCCCTGGCGGCTGCGGTTTTTTCTGCTGCGGATCATCCACTTCGCGTGCGAAGCGCCGGGCAGGATCAAAAGGCGGGTGTTCAGGCGATGAGGCGGTTCACCGTTTCCCTGGCGGGCGCCACCGTGGGCGTGGAAAGCCTGTACGATGAAGTATATGCGCTGTGCGAACCCTACCTCTGCCAGGGGGCGGAGGATTTTTCCGTGTCCGTGCGGCAGGCGGATATTGAATTTGAAAAAATCAAAAACGCCCGGGAAGCGGCCTGGGAAGGGATTCCCTGGGAGCTTTTTCCCGATTCCTATTTGGAAACCCTGGCGGTTTACCGAAAAATCGCCGTGGGGATGCTGCGGTACGATACCTTTTTGATGCACGGCTCGGCGGTGTGTGTGGACGGGGAAGCGTATCTGTTCACCGCCCCCTCCGGCACCGGCAAAACCACCCACACCCGCCTGTGGCTTTCCCACATCCCCGGCGCGTTCGTGGTGAACGGGGATAAGCCCCTGATCCGCCTGCGGGGGGATCGGGCGGAGGTCTGCGGCACCCCCTGGGCCGGGAAGGAAGGCATGCAGACCAATACCGTCGTGCCCCTGCGGGCCATCTGCCTGCTCGCCCGGGGGCAGGAAAATCGCATCGAGGAAACCACCTTTCAGGAACTGTATCCTATTTTATTTCAGCAGACCTACCGCCCCGCCGAAAAAGCGGCCATGCAGAAAACCATGGAATTGATAAAACGCTTAGGGACGTGCGTAAAGCTCTGCCGTTTGCAGTGCAACATGGATCCGGAAGCCGCGCTGGTGGCTTATAGGGGGATGAAGAACTGAACATCAAAAAGAGGATCGGCCGGAAAAGCCGATCCTCTTGTCCAATACGGTATGTCAGGCCGCCGCCTGCTTTTCGGCCAGCAGCTTTTTGGCGCTGACGATGCGCACGCAGAGGGTGAAGATTTCCATGGCGGTTTTCAGGTCCGACAGGCAGGGATAGGTGGGGGCGATGCGGATGTTGGAATCGTTGGGGTCCTTGCCGTAGGGCCAGGTGGCGCCGGCGGGGGTCATGGTGACGCCCGCTTTTTTCGCTAAGGCCACGATGTCCTTGGCGCAGCCGGGCAGGGAATCGAACATGATGAAATAGCCGCCCAGGGGGCAGGTCCAGGTGCCAGCGTCCAGACCCGCCAGGTCCCGTTCCAAGGTCGCTTCCACCGCCTCGAACTTGGGGCGGATGATGTCGGCATGCTTGCGCATATGCTCCACCATGCCGTGGATATCGCCGAAGAAGCGCACGTGGCGCAGCTGGTTCACCTTGTCGTGGCCGATGGTCTGGTGCTTCAGATAGGATACGAAATCCTCCATGTTGTTGGGGCTGGTGGCGATGGCGGCGATGCCGCTGCCGGGGAAGGTGATCTTGGAGGTGGAGGCGAACTTATACACCATATCGGGATTGCCCGCCCGCTTGCACTCGGCCAGGATTTCGATCAGGTAATCCTGCTTATGGTCGTACAGGTGATGCATGCCGTAGGCGTTGTCCCAGAAAATGCGGAAGTCCGGCGCGGCGGGTTCTAAGCGGGCGAAGCGGCGCACGGTTTCATCGCTGTAGGAAATGCCCTGGGGGTTGGAATACTTGGGCACGCACCAGATGCCCTTGATGGTTTCATCCTCCCGCACCAGCTTTTCCACGATGTCCATATCGGGGCCGGTGGGGGTCATGGGCACGGGCACCATTTTGATGCCGAAATACTCGGTAATGGCAAAATGCCGGTCATAGCCGGGCACGGGGCACAGGAATTTCACCTCCGGCAGGCGGCACCAGGGGGTGTTGCCCATGACGCCGTGGGTCCACACCCGGCTGATGGTATCGAACATCACGTTCAGGGATGAGTTGCCATAGATGATGATGTCCTTGGGGTTGTTTTCCATCATGTCGCCCAGCAGCTCCCGGGCCTCGTGAATGCCGGTGAGCTGGCCGTAGTTGCGGCAGTCCGTGCCGTCCTCGCAGGTGAGGTCGCTGGAGGAATCCAGCACGTCCATCATGCCCATGGACAGGTCCAGCTGCTCCTGGCAGGGCTTGCCCCGGCTCATGTCCAAATGCATGCCCAAAGCCTGCACCCGCTTGTACTGGGCCTTGAGCTGCGATAACTCAATGTTCAGTTCCTCCACTGTCATCTCCGGATAAGGCTTCATGGCAACACACCCTCGCTTTGCTGAAAATGAATTTTTACAGTCATCCATCCTGCAAAAATGACGGGATTTTTCGACGGACGGGCCGATTTTTGCAGGTTCCGAAATCCTAAAGCGCATCTTTTTCGCCGATGCTCGTTCAGATTATCACATTCCCGGCCAAAATGCAAGGGCGGCGCGGCAATCGGCGAAAAAATAGATTGTTCTTTCCCTGTTTTTTCCTTAAAACGGGCCGGGGCCTGTGAAAATCTGCCGTCTTTCCACCGTTCATTCTATGCGGGCAAAAGCGCTTTCTTGCCTTTCTTCCGCCAAACGCATATAATATTTTCCGGTATCCAAAAAATGTACGGATGGAAAAGGTATGAGCAGAAAGACGGTTTTCCTGCAATGGCTGCAAATCGTGGCGGGGCTGCTGGTGTTTTCCTTCGGGGTGCATCTGACGATTTACGCCAACATCGGCCTTGCCCCCTGGGACTGCCTCGGCATGGGCATTTCGTACCATACCCCGCTGAATTACGGCCTGTCCATGACGGCCATGGCGGTGGTCATTCTGATCATCGACCTGTGCCTGCGTGAAAGGATCGGCTACGGCACCATCATCGACGCCCTGCTGACGGGCAACCTGGTGCAGATGTTCAACGACCTGAACCCCTTTCCCGAAAACGGGAGCCTGTGGCTGGGCATCGTTCTCATGCTGACCGGCTTTGCCTTCATGGCGGTGGGCATGTGGATGTATATGAAGGCCGCCCAGTGCTGCGGCCCCCGGGATTCCCTGCTGGTGGGCGTGGGGAAGCGATTGCCGAAGGCGCCCATCGGGCTGGTGGAGATTTTGCTCTGGGCCGGGGTGCTGCTCGTCGGCTGGCTGCTGGGCGGCCCGGTGGGCGTCGGCACCCTGATCAGCACCTTCGGGGCCGGGGCGGTGATGCAGGTGGTTTATCACGCGATTCATTTTGAACCCCGGGACGTGAAGCACAGAAGCGTGATGGAAATAACCAGGGTATTGCTGGGAAAATAACAGGAAGGGAAGATGGACGTGGAACTCAAGCGCCTGACCGAACGGGTTTGGTATTATCCTTATGAACAGGAACGGGATCGGCCCAATTTGGGCTATATCCGGGGCGATAAGTGGAGCTTAGCGGTAGACGCGGGCCATTCCGACGCCCACGTGGCGGAATTCTACCGGGCGCTGGAACGGGAAAACCTGCCCCTGCCCGCCCTGACGGTGCTGACCCACTGGCATTGGGATCACACCTGCGGCCTGCACAGCATCAAGGGCCTTTCCATCGCCAGCGCCGCCACCAACCAGCATTTGCGGGATTTCCGGCAGCGCATTGCCCGGGAGGGCCGGGAAGCGTTTCTGTCCATCCACGAAAGTGTCCGGCTGGAATACGCGGGGGGACAGGAAATCCGCATTCAGCCCGCCGATATGGAATTTGAAGGCTCCCTGCTGCTGGACGCGGGAAACTGCCCCGTCCGTCTGATTCGGACGGAAGCGCCCCACACCGACGATTCCACCCTGGTGCATGTAATGGGTGAAAACGTGCTTTTCTTGGGCGACGCCTCCTGCGGCGTCTTCCCTACCTGGGAAAAGGACGGGGCGCTGTGCGAGAAGCTGGCGGAAACGCTCAAAAGCATCGGCCCGGACGTCTGTTTGGAAGGACATTGGACGCCCACTTCCCTGTGGGATACCCTGGAGGATTTGCTGAAATAAATAAGGAGGATCGACAACCATGGCCAGCATTCTCATCATCAACGGCAGCCCCCACTTAAGCGGCTGCACCGCAACCGCCCTGGAGGAAATGATCGGGGTTTTTCATCAGGAGGGCATGGAAACCTATCTGCTCCAGGTGGGCAATCAAAGCGTTCGGGGCTGCATTTCCTGCGGTGCCTGCGGGAAACGGGGCAAGTGCGTGTTTGACGATGTGGTAAACGAAGCCGCCCTCCTGTTTGAACAGGCGGACGGCCTGGTGATCGGCAGCCCCGTTTATTACGCTTCGCCCAACGGCAATCTGATTTCCTTCCTGGATCGGCTGTTTTACAGCACGTCCTTTTCCAAACAAATGAAGGTGGGCGCGGCGGTGGTCAGCTGCCGTCGGGGCGGCAATACGGCCTCCTTCGACGTGCTGAACAAGTATTTCACCATCAGCGGCATGCCGGTGGCGTCCTCCACCTACTGGAATCAGGTACACGGCTTCACCGCCGAGGACGTGAAAAAGGATCTGGAGGGCCTGCAGACCATGCGCAACCTGGCCCGGAATATGGCGTTTCTGATCCGGGCCATTGGGGACGCGAAGGAAAAGTACGGCCTGCCGACAGTGGAACGGTCGTTCTTTACCAATTTTCAGGACGGAAAATAGAACCGCTTATTCCGGCTTGAACAGGAAGCCCTCGCGCGCCTGGCAGAATCGCTCCGCCGGGCTGTCGGGCGCGCCGTAGACCGTAACGCCGCCGCATCCGTCAAAGGCGGTTTCATCCATCGCGCAGCCCTGGGGAATGCGGATCCGGCGCAGATTCTGGCAATCCTTGAAAGCGCCCGCGCCGATCACGGCGCATCCGTCCGGAAGATATACGCTCTCCACGGTCAGCCCTTCAAAGGCGCCCGCTTCAATGTGGCTGACGGACGCGGGCAGCACCAAATCCGCTTCTCCCAGCACGATCGTATCCCGCCATTGGGCCGTGATGGTCATATGACCGTCAACGGTCAATTCCTCTCCCGGCTGAACCAGCGTATCGTTTACCAGCCAGCCGAGGAAGAGGGCATGGTTCGGCGCGGGGAACGGGCATTCGGGCAACGCAAACGTGGAGCCGCTTTGAACGATCGTTGTCTCCCGTTGACCGCCCGGCTCGCTTTCCAATACGATCTGCCGGGGATCGGCGACGCCGTCGATCCGGTATTCGCAATCAACAACTTCCTCCGTCACCATCTGCATCACGGCGTTGAGATCGTCGATGGACACCCAGCCGTTATCGCACAGGGGACTGTTGGCCCTGGTGGAATGAGCGTAGACGTGAATGGTGTTTTCCTCGGGGTTGACCGCCGAGCAGTACAGGGTATGCCCCATATCGTGGCCCCAGACGATATCGCCCTCATGAAAGTCCTCGATGGTAAATTCATTTTTGAAATACGCGCCGTCGGTCAGGGAAACCAACGTGTGCCGGACAGAGCCGCCCTGGCTGGAGGAAGAATTGGTGTAAGGGGCGTAGATGGGAAAGCCGCCCGCCGTCAGGATGCGGCTGACGAAGGTGGCGCAGTCGTTATTGGAGACCCACTCGCGGCCGGTGCCGCCCCCGGCGGGCGTCAGGTTCGCCGGATCGGAGGCGTACGCCGTGGCCGCGTGATAATCGTAATATCCGAAGGTGTAGGTGACGGAAACGTAGTGATCCTTCCCGTCGGCGGCGTGGTCGGCGTCAAAGATCACAAAACCGGTTTCATCCGCCGCCGCCGTGGTGACGGCTTCCTCCCCGTCCCGGAGCCACAATTCCACATCGGCCCCCGGGATGCCGGTTTCAAAGGCGACGATGGCCCCGTGTTCCGCGATCCGGCGCTGAGTATAGGCGGGCACGATGGCCGGAACATACGAATTGTAGGCGTTGATCCAGAGAATTTTTTCCTCATCCGGCCGACTGTCCGGCCAGGAGGATTGGCGCGCCATCACCTTGACGGCCGCGTGATGGGTGTAGCCGATCCGGGCCAGGGCGCAAATGGAGCCGACGGTGCCGGTGATGATCCAGCCGGAAGCCCTTGAGCCGTCCCCGGTTCGCACATAGCCGTATCCGGTTTTATCGGCGGTGGAGATCAGCAGCCGTCCATCCGCGTTGGCGAAGGTACACAGGCTTTTGACATTGCCGGTTATTCCGTTCAGCACCACGTTCTCGGCGCTGAGCGAATCGCCCGCGGCTCTTGTGGTGATGATGTAATCGGGCGCGTCAAAATCGGGGCGCGCCGTCCCTTCGCCCGCGGCGGCCCAAACGCCGGACAGCGGCAAAATCAGCGCCAGAAAGGCGGCGCAGGCCCTCAATATCAGGTTTCGCGCGCGGCCGTCACCCATGGACACACTTCCCTTCAAGCAGGAAAAAGATGAGGGGCAGAGAGTTGAAAAAAACTGCATATTGAATAACAATAATGGAAGAAGCTCCAAAAGCATTATAGACGGAACCGCGATGGATTGCAACATGATTTTGCAGCAAAAGCGGAAGAACTCAATACGTAAATGAAAAAAGGCCTCCGAGGAGACCTTTTTCAATGCGTTACTTTTTCCCGTCCACCATGGCCTGAACCTTGATGGGCAGGCCGTAGAGGTTGATGAATCCGGCGGCGTCGGCCTGGTTGTAATCGCTCTCGCCGAAGGTGGCGATGGATTCGGAATACAGGGAATTTTCGCTCCACACGCCCGCCTTGATGATGTTGCCCTTGTAAAGCTTGAGCTTCACGGTGCCGGTGACCTTTTCCTGGGTCTTGTCAACGAATGCGCTGAGGGCTTCCCGCAGGGGAGTGAACCACTGGCCGTTGTAGACCAGCTCGGCGAAGGTGATGCTCAGCTTCTGCTTTTCGTGCATGGTCATCTTGTCTAAGCACACGCTTTCCAGATATTCGTGGGCCTTGTACAGGATGGTGCCGCCGGGGGTCTCGTAAACGCCGCGGCACTTCATGCCCACCAGGCGGTTTTCGACGATGTCCAGAAGGCCGATGCCGTTCGCGCCGCCCAGTTCGTTGAGCTTCAGGATAACTTCCTTCGCGCTCATCTTTTCCCCGTTCAGGGAGACCGGG
>JAFSNT010000183.1 GCA_017443295.1 Clostridia bacterium | reverse complement strand
TGAAAAGTGGAAAGTGAAAAGTGAAATTCTATATAGCTGAGTCAACGGACATAAGATAAAGCGCCAACAAATTAAATTTTCACTTTTCACTTTTCAATTTCCACTTTCTTCGTGAATGGATGCTCCTCCCTTTTGCCATCATAAGCAGTAGGTAAAAGGGGGGATTTTCTTTGGGTTGGATTTTGACGGCGGTGCAGCTGATCGTGACGGTGATCATGGGGGTGTATTTCTTTTCCCAGCTGAAAAAGCAGCGAAACGCGGAGCCTGTGGGGCGGCGGGAGAGCGCCAGGGAGATGGAAAACCTACGCCGGATGCGGGCCATTTCCCTGTCGGAACCCTTGGCGGAACACGTGCGGCCCCGGAAGATGGGGGACATCATCGGCCAGGAAGAGGGCATCCGTTCCCTCATGGCGATCCTGTGCGGCAAAAATCCCCAGCACGTTATCATCTACGGGCCTCCCGGCGTGGGCAAAACCTGCGCGGCGCGGCTGGCCCTGGAGGCGGCCAAGAAAAGCGAGGGAACGCCCTTTGGCCCAAACGCGCCCTTTATCGAAATGGACGCCACCTGCGTGCGATTTGACGAACGGGCTATTGCCGACCCGCTCATCGGCAGCGTCCACGATCCCATTTATCAAGGCGCGGGTCCGTTAGGCGTGCAGGGCGTGCCCCAGCCCAAGCCCGGCGCGGTGAGCCGCGCACACGGCGGCGTGCTGTTCTTAGACGAGATCGGGGAACTGCATCCCATTCAGATGAACAAGCTGCTGAAAGTCCTGGAGGACAGGAAGGTGCATTTTGAATCGGCCTACTATAACCCGGACGACCCCGGCACCCCCCGCTATGTGCATGAAATCTTCAAGGAAGGGCTGCCCGCGGACTTCCGCCTGGTGGGGGCCACCACCCGCAGCCCGGAGGACATTTCCCCGGCCCTGCGCTCCCGCTGCATGGAAATCTTTTTCCGCGCCTTAGAGCCGGAGGAAGTGTCCCGCATCGCCCATGAGGCGGCGAAACGGGCGGGCTTCCAGATGCACAGGAAAACCGCGAACCTCACGGGCCGGTACGCCGCCTGCGGCCGGGACGCGGTGAACATGGTGCAGATGGCCTCCGGCGTGGCGCAATTGGAGGGCCGGACGGAAATCAAGCTGTCGGACATGGAATGGGTGATCGAATCGGGCCACTACGCCCAGCGCCCCAGCCAGCGGGCGGCCCTGGAAAACCGGGTGGGGGCGGTGCATGGCCTGGCAGTACACGGCAGCCACCAGGGCGCGGTCATGGAGATCGAGGCCGCCGTCTATCCGGGCACGGGCAAGGTGCTGGTGACCGGCATCGTGGAGGAGGAGGACATCGGGGACGGGGGCCACACCATGCGCCGGAAATCGACGGCTCACGCCTCGGCGGAAAACGTGACCACTCTGCTGCGCCGCATGGGCTATCTGAACGGGGAAACCGACGTACACATCAATTTTCCCGGCGGCGCGCCGGTGGACGGCCCCTCGGCGGGGGTCGCCATGACGGTGGCGGCGGTCAGCGCCCTCACCGGCTGGCCGGTGGACGGATCGGCGGCGGTGACGGGGGAAATCAGCGTGCAGGGCAAGGTGCTGCCCGTGGGCGGCGTGCCCGCCAAGGCGGAAGCGGCCAGACGGGCGGGGCTTGCCCGCGTGCTGGCCCCCCGGGAAAACGCCATGGAACGCTTTCGGCACGCGGAAATCGAGGTGATCCTGGTGGACACGGTGCAGCAGGCCCTGTCCCTGATGCTGCTGCCCGCCGCCCTGACGAAGGAAAACGCCGATGCGGCCACCGTAACGCAAAAACCGCTGGCCGCCGCCCCGCAGGCGGGGATTGCGCATGAAGCATAAATTGGGATTTATGAAGGTAGGAGGTAGAAGGTAGGAAGTAGGAGGTTTATTTTGTGGAAACAAAAACACGGAAATTCGACTTCGTTCACTTTGGAAGACTATATAAAACCTCCTACCTCCTACTTCCTACCTCCTACCTCTAAAATCCAAATTTCTCACGCATGCGCGGGCCGCCGCTCCGCCGGGCTGAGGCATTGCATTTTCCGAGGGAATCAGGTATAATTTGAGCGTACCGGAGCGGCGGCTTCGGAAGACTGAATTTTCAATCAGGGAGTAAGTATGCCAAGAAAGAAAAAGAACCCCATTCTGCATTTGCCGCTGATTCCCCTGCGGGGCCTGATGGTGTTTCCCCATATGGTGCTGCATTTTGACGTGGGCCGCGCCCGCAGCGTGGCCGCATTAGAGCAGGCCATGGTGGAGGATCAGCAGGTGTTTTTGGTGGCCCAGCGGGACGGCGATTTGGAAGAACCCTCCATGGAGGATTTCTGCCAGGTGGGCACGGTGGCGCTGATCAAGCAGGTGCTGAACCTGCCGGGCGATACCATCCGCGTGCTGGTGGAGGGCCGTCAGCGGGCGATCCTGCGGGCCGTGACCCAGGAGGAACCCTTCTGGGTGGCCGATTTGGAAGTGCCGCCCCAGGACGTGGTGATGACCCCGGAGATCGAGGCCATGGTGCGCACCACCCATGAGCTGTTTGAGGAATACGCCCGGGCGTCCATGCGCGTGTCGGGGGAGACCCTGCGTTCTGTGGGCGACGTGGACAAGCCGGATCAGCTGGCCGATATTATCGCCGCCAACGTGCTGACGAGGGTGGAGGATCGGCAGGCCATTTTGGAGGAAATCGACGCCGCCCAGCGGCTGGAGACCCTCTGCGGCATCCTGATCCGGGAAACGGAGCTGGCGGGCATCGAAAAGCAGGTGCAGAGCCGCCTGAAAAAGCAGATCGACAAGAACCAGAAGGATTATTATCTGCGGGAGCAGATCAAGGCCATTCAGGAGGAATTGGGCGACCGGGACGAAACCTATGTGGACGACCTGCGCAAAAGGGTAGCCGAAACGCCCATGAACGAGGAAGCCAGGGAAAAGGCCAACAAGGAACTGGACCGCTTGAGCCGCATGGCCCCCGGCACCCCGGAAATCGGCATCAGCCGCACCTATGTGGAATGGATCGTGGATCTGCCCTGGGGCAAATTCACCACCGACAACCTGGATTTAAAGCGCGCCCGCCGCGTCTTAGACGAAGATCACTACGCCATGGACAAGGTGAAGGATCGGGTGATCGAATACTTAGCCGTGCGGCGCATGAAGGAAATGAACACCTCGGACGGGGCGATGAAGGGTCCCATCCTGTGCTTCGTCGGCCCGCCCGGCGTGGGCAAAACCAGCATCGTCAAGGGCATCGCCAAGGCCGTGGGCCGTAAGTTCGTGCAGATGAGCCTTGGCGGCGTGCGGGACGAAGCCGAAATCCGGGGCCACCGGCGCACCTACGTGGGGGCCATCCCCGGCCGCATCATCGAAAGCATGAAGCGGGCGGGCACCATGAACCCGGTGTTCCTCTTTGACGAAATCGACAAAATGAGCCACGATTTCAGGGGCGATCCCGCCTCCGCCATGCTGGAAGTGCTGGACGGGGAGCAGAACAGCGCCTTCCGGGATCAT
>JAFSNT010000182.1 GCA_017443295.1 Clostridia bacterium | reverse complement strand
GTGGTTAGTCTGTTCCCACATCCGGCTTCCTTCAGATTCCGCCTCACGACGGACACCCTTGCCTTCGGCTGTATCCTTCCCGCTACCGGGCGGATTCGGGTCTCTCACCCTTTAGAAACGTGCGCCGCCGGGCGCACCACCGCGAAAAAGCGCTGCCTCGGAATGCTCCGGGGCAGCGTTTTTTTGGGGATGTTATACTTTGGCTTCCTTCCCGGCGCGGCCGGTGATTTTCCGCCAGAAGCGGCGGCGCTTTTCCCGGCGTTCCAGGCGTTCGCCCAGATCGCGGGCGCCCACCCCGTACACCAGGTACAGGATCAATCCGCTGACCAGCATGATGAACACGGTGGAGGCGCACTGGCGACCTGGGGCGTTGAAGGTGTTCTGCACCTCCGGGTCGGCCATGGCCTTGATGACACGGGCGTAGGTAACGGCGCTGGGATTGAAGAACGTGGCGCCCATGTCATACTCGGTGAACAGCGAATTGAAGTTCAGTGCGAACACCGCAAGAACGCTGGGCAATATGATGGGCAGCTTGATCCTCAGCAGAGTCGTAAGCCCCGAGGCCCCCAGGTTTCTTGCCGCGTCCTCCAGCTCCTCGTCAATGGCGTAAAACGCCGCCTTGATCATGCGCAGGGCAAAGGGCAGCTTCACCACCGTATAGGCGATGATCAGCAGGATGCGCACGTTGTCCCCCGTGTACAGGTTCTGGTTGAACACATACCAGACTTTGTCGTTAAAGAATATTCGGTAGCTGTAACATATCAGGATCGTTGGCAGCAGCCATGGGAACAGGAGGCATGCCTCCACGATCACCGCCCGTTTTTTGTTTTTCTGCTTGAAGATATAGTTCACCGCCGCCACCACGATGACGCAGGCCAGAGCCGCGGCGGAGGCCGCCAGGATCGCGCTCAGGCGGATGCCGCTGACGGTATCCTGATTGGAGAACACGCCGGAAACGGCGTTCTTCTGGATCTTCGGCTTCTTTCCCTCCCGGGGGATCTCCACGTCCTCCGATCCGTAATAGTTGATGGTGGTGGCCGCCTCCAGGCTGGGCTTTTTGGCGTTGATGGCGCTGTAATTCTGGAAAGAGAACAGGATGATCATGATCACCGGCAGCATATAGATCACGAACAGAAGATAGGCGTAAATGTGGGCGAACACATTGGCCACAGGATTCTGGATCTTCTGCTTCACCAGCTTCGCCTTGGTCTTGCTGACAGACAGGTAATGCCCCTTGCGCTCGTAATGGTTCAGCGTGGTCAAAAGGATAATGGTGAACATGGCCAGGATGATGCTCATCAGGGCGGCCTGAGCCTGGGGGAAGTCAATGTCTCCCTTCGTTTTACCCGCCAGCTCCACGATCTGCGGATTGATGGAATTGTAGCCCAGCAGGGTAGGCGCGCTCATGGCGCACAGGCCGGTGATGAAGGTCATAACCGTCAGGGAAAACAGCGTGGGCAAAAGCGTGGGCATAACTACCCGGAGCAACACCTTGAAGGGCTTCGCCCCCAGGTTCCGGGCAGCCTCCACGGTGTTATAGTCGATATTCCGGATGGCGTTGCGCAGGAACAGGGCATGATTGGAGGTGCATGCAAAGGTCATGGTGAACAGCACCGCGTAAAACCCGCCGAACCATTTGTTGTCCATCCCCGGGAACACCGTTAGCAGCCATTGGGTCACCATGCCGTCCCGTCCGTAGAGGAACAGATACCCCGTCACCAGCGCCATACCGGAATAGATCAGGGTGGTCATATAACCCAGGCGCAGGATCTTTGCGCCCTTGATGTCAAAATACTCCGTCAGCAGCACGATGCTGATGCCAACGATATTCACCGTGATCACCAGCGCCACGGCCAGAAGCACGGAATTAAGAATGAAGGAGGGCATGGTGCCGGAGAAGAAATAATTGATGACCCGCAGCGGCTCGATCTCCCCGGTTTTCGGGTTCGTCTCCCGGAAGACCGACAGCAGCGTATTCAGGCAGGGCATCACCATGAAGCCCAGGAACAGATAGGCAAACAGCACGCCGCCGAAAACCTTGTACAGCAGCGACAGGTTCAGCCCACCCAGCTTCCGGGGGCCGTTTGACGCGCGTTTCTCCATCATCGCCACCTCATTCCTGCGGATCGTAGGACATGATATCCATGGGATGGATGCCCACCGTCACGGTGTCCCCCACCTCATAGATGTTGATGCCGTCGTTCTTTTCGATCACTTTGATGGCCTGGCCCGCGGCCTTGATGTAATACTTGATGTACAGCCCGTAGTATTCCCGGCTCTCAATGATGCCCTGGGCCTGGAACTCGTCCCGCTCCGCGGGGCGGTTCACCCGCACCCGCTCCAGACGGATGAAATGGTGTTTCTCCGCCGGCAGGCCCATTTTTTCCACGATATGTTCCTCCAGGCGGTTGATGTCGCCGATGAAGTTGGCCACAAATTCCGTTTTGGAATGGTTGTAGACTTCATTGGGGGTGCCGATCTGCTCGATATAGCCCTTGTTGAACACGGCGATGCGGTCGGAGAGGGTCAGGGCCTCCTCCTGGTCGTGGGTGACGTAGATGGTGGTGATGCCGAACTCCCGCTGCATCTTTTTCAGCTCGTTGCGGAGCTGTACGCGCAGCTTGGCGTCCAGGTTGGACAGCGGCTCGTCCATACAGATGATGGCGGGTTCCGTCACCAGGGCGCGGGCGATGGCCACGCGCTGCTGCTGGCCGCCGGAGAGCTGGGACACGGCCTTGGCAAGCTGCTCGTCCGACAGTTCCACCTTCCGGGCGATGGTTTTCACCTTCTGCTCGATCTCTTCCTTTTTCATCTTCTTGATTTTGAGGCCAAAGGCGATGTTGTCCCCCACCGTCATGGTGGGGAACAGGGCGTAGCTCTGGAACACGATGCCGATATTGCGCTTTTCGATGGGCACGTGGGTAATATCACGCCCTTCCATGTTCACCGTACCGCCCACCGGGTCGATAAAACCGGTGATGGTGCGCAGCGTGGTGGTTTTTCCGCAGCCGGAGGGGCCAAGGAAGGTGAAAAATTCACCCTCGTTCACCTCTACGCTGATCTTATGCAGCGCCTCGAAATTTCCAAACTGCACAACGATATCGTCCAGACGAATCATAAACGGCATCCGCTCCTTCTCAAGTGGAAAATGGGCTGGGCCGCGCCCTCCTGCGGACGGAGCCCTGACAAAAGCGGGCGAGCCCGGGAAAGGGCCCGCCCACCAACTTAGCGACGGTTTGCCCCGATTATTTGGCCTGAGTCAGGGTCGCCCAGTCAAGGTTGTCCCAGTCGGGTTCCGCGGGGGCGGAGGAATTGTCGGGCCAGTAGAAGCCCAGGTTGGTCAGGATGTTGGTCCATTCCTTGGTATGCTCGCCCACATAATCGGCATAGCTCATGCCCGCGCCTTCCACTTCGGTCAGGGAGCAGTTCTTGATGGTGTAAATGGCGGGCACTTCGTCGTACAGCTCGGCCGCGGCCTCTTCATTGCAGGGATAGCTGTCGAATTCATCGCCCCACGCAGCCTGAACCTCGGCGCTGCCGAACCAGTCCGCAAAGGCCTTGACGATCTCGGTCTGTTTGGGGGTTCGGCCTTCCTTCTCCGCGATGCCGATGTATTCGGCGATGTAGTAGGTGCCGTCGTCAATTTCCACCAGCGCCCAGTTTTCGGGGGTCAGGGTGCCCCGGAGGGGATTGTCAAAGCTGCCGGACGCTCCACCGATGGTGATGTTGCCGTACAGGGAAGAGGAATAATAGGTGGACACCTGCACATCGCCCCGCATCAGGGGATCCAGGCCGTACTTGTCGCCGGTGCAGTCGCCGTTGGCGCAGTACTTCCACAGGATCTTCCAGCCCTCGACGGAGATGCCGCCGGCGGGAGAGGTGGGATCGGTGAAGGCATACAGCATGGCGTTGTTGATGTTCATGTTGGTGGTGCCGGTCACCTTGTTCTGGCGATACCACTTGTAGCCGCAGTCCACCAGGTCAGCCCAGTGGGCGAAATGCAGTTTTTCGCCGTTAGTGCCCTTTTCATCGGTGCGGTACAGCATCAGGATGTTCTGAATCACCAGGCCGTAGGCTTTGCCGTCAAATTTGTAATCGCCCACTTTGTCGGCCCAGGAGGGGGTCCAGTCCATGATCTTCACGTTTTCGTACACGCCGTTGAGCAGCTGGCCCCAGCGCACTTCGTTCAGACCGAAGATGATGTCGGCGTCCTTGTTCTCATTGGCGGCCTGCACAGCCTGTGCGTCGCCGGAGATGACGCTGTTGTCGTCGATCTTGATGGTGAAGCCCGCTTCCTTGGCCGCTTCAATGAGCCAAGTGGTGCGCTCAGAGGAGTTGGAGTTGGAGTAGATGCGGATGGTGTAATCCTCTGCGGACGCGGTGAACGCACACAGGGACGCGACCATGGCCAAAACCAACGCAAAAGCAAAGAACTTCTTCATGTGTTTCTCTCCCTTTCTGATTTTCCGGCAGTCTTTCTGCCAGTCTTTACATCCTATTATACACACGCCATGCCCTTTGTCAAGAAAAAAAGCGCCGAATTTCACGGCGCAATGAGAAAAAAGCGTTCAATCGGCTATATGCGTCAGGTTTTGGATCCAGGAGCCGGAACGGATGAAGCAGTAGCCCAAAATACATTTGATCAGGTTGGCCCCCTCCACCACGGCGTAGCAGACGATCACGTCCGCGTGAACGATCTGCACCATGAGCAGCGCCAGGGGCACGGAAATCACCCAGGTGTACCCGCTGTCAAACAGGAAGGTGATCACGGTTTTGCCGCCGGAGCGCAGGGTGAAATAGGAGCAGTGGGCGTAAGCGTACAGGGGCATGGCGCAGGCGGTGACGGTGAGCAGGCGGGTGGCAGTCTGCCGCACGTCCTCGGTCACGCCGCTGTACGCCTGGGGAATCAGGGGCGCGAAAAGAATCAGCAGCAGGCCCATGGTGGCGGCCACCGCCACGGCAAAGGCCATCAGCCGCCACACGTCCCCCTTGGCGCGCTCGAAATCCCCCGCGCCCAAGTCCTGGCCGATCATGACCGATACCGCCGTGCCCATGGAGAAGTACACGGAATTGAACAGGTTGGAAATGGTGAACGTGATGCTCAGGGCGGACACCACCGTGAGGCCGCACAGGGAATAGGCGGCGGTGAGGGTGCTGACGCCGATGGACCAGAGCAATTCGTTCATGAGCAGCGGCGCGCCCATGCGCAGCACCTTGCGCGCCAGAAGGGCGGGTACTCGCAGGGTTTTGAACGCGCCCTCGATAAAGGAGAACCGGGCATGATTTTTGTGGGTGAACACCATCACGATGCCCAATTCCACGTACCGGCTGATCACCGTCGCCAGCGCCGCGCCCACCACCTCCAGCCGAGGCAGGCCCAATTTGCCGAAAATCAGCAGGTAATTGAACAGGGCGTTGGTCACCACGGCGGTCACGCTGGCCACCATGGGCAGGCGGGTCTCCCCCATTTCCCGCAGGGTGCCCGCGTAGCACTGGGTCAGGGCAAAGGCGGGCAGGCCGAACAACATCACCGCAAGATAGCTTTGGCTGTCCCGCAGCATGGCCTGGGCCATGGCCGGGTCGCCGTCCCCCTGGAGGAAAATGGAGATCAGCGGTTCATTGAACCCGATCAGGGCGATGAACGCCAGCGCCAGCAGGGCCAGGGATTCCAGCAGCTTGATGCGGAAGGTGTTCCGCAGGCCCTCAATGTCCCCCGCGCCGTAAAACTGCGCGCCGAAAATGCCGGGACCCGCCAGGCCGCCGAAAATGGTCAGATTGAAAATAAAAATCAGCTGGTTGGCGATGGATACGCCGCTCATCTGCGCGTCGCCCAAAGCGCCCACCATCAAATTATCCAGCAGGTTCACAAAATTGGATATGCCGTTCTGGATAATCACCGGCACCACGATGGCCAGCAGCACACGGTAAAACGTGCGGTCGCCCACCAGCGTATGCCGGGCTTTTTTCATCAGGGAAGACATAAAACTCTCCTCGTATACGTTCATTGATTCGCCTGTCGCCTTTACGGTGTTTTCGCAAATTGGGATTTGACGGGGAGAGGAAACCCCTGGGGCCTCCGCGGCCCCAGACCCCACGGCAGGGGATGATCCCCTGCACCCTCACCTGCGGAAAGTACTCGATGCGTTGAGACGACTTGGTTCCCGTTGTCGCATTGGAAAGGATAGCAAAACTTGACGGCCTTGTGCTTCTGGCCCGGCCGCCTTTGGCGGCCAACCCGGATGCTTTGCATCCGGGGAAAGCCAGGGAATAATCCCTTGGAAAAAGCGAGCTTTTTCCTGGGGATTTTCCCGGCTTTCTTGGGCCAGAAGCCTTCATGCTTTCGTAAACCCCAGCGCCGCAGGCGGCGCTTGTTCGATATATCCTTACAAGCTGCTTCGCCAGGTGAGGGTCCAGGGAGATCATCTCCCTGGTCGGGGGGGGGGGTGGGGGCAGAGCGCCCCCAACGTATCCCCATCAACTCCCAATATGTTGAATACAGCAGTACGTCAATTTTCTATACCAGTCCAGGTAATCGGCGTACAGCTTATCCTGCCCGCCGCCGGGGTAACAGGCCGGGGAGCCGGGGCGGGAAAGCAGGCCGGGGAAAGCGTAGCACAAAACTTTGTCCACATAGGGCGAAACGGAGGCAAGCTGCTTTGCGATGCGCTCCATGGGCGCGGGCACCAGGGCGCTGCGGTACACCGGGCCGGTAAAATCAAACATTTCGATGTCCGCCCACAGCTTGCTTCGCCCCGCACGGTCGTGGGCCTGACGCAGGCCGCGATAATAAGCCGCCGTGTCCTCGGCCTTGGATTTTTGCACACCCACCTCGTCCTGGTAGGCGATATAATCCACGTCCATGCTCGCCAGCTGCTTTACAAAAGTATCGTCCGGCACGATCTTGTTGGTGCCGTAAGGGGCGATCAGGATGGGCTTTTTCGCATCCAGCTTGCGGAAAAAGGCGGCGTACCGGGCCACGTAATCCAGAAAAACGGGGCTAAAATACGGGCCGGCCTCCGTTTCGTCCGGCAGATACCAGCCCCGGAAGCTGGCGCGGCCCGCGTACCGGGCATACATTTCCTCGCAGGCCCGGAATGCGCGCTGTTCCACTTCCCGGCTTTTCATGTTGCCCTCGGAATCCTCCCAGAAGCCGTAAAACCCGGCGGAGAGGAACACGCCCATGCCCTCTTTTTCCGCCGTGTCCATGAGTACGTCCATGGGGTTTTCGCAGGCCATGGCGGCGGGGGGAAATATATCCACCGGGGCGTAGCTTTCGCTTTCCTCCCGGTACACCAGCGACGAGCAGGTGAGTACCAGCGTATCCATGCCCAGGACGCGGGCGTCTCGGATCATGGCGGCCCACTGCGCCCCCGTGAAGGAGCGCAGAGCGTCGTTATACAATTGGCCTTCCGCTTTGCTGTGATGCCTGAATTCAAACCACGCGCCGGTAATGGGCTTCATGATAATCATCTCCGTAGATTTCATAAAATGCCACCAGGACTGTTAAGAAAGAGTTGAGAGTTTAGAGTTGAGAGTTGAGATTTATTATGTGCCGTATGTTTGAGATTCGGAATAATGCGGCCATTTCATCCGCGTTCTTTATCTCAACTCTCCGCTCTCAACTCTTAAAACTCAAATGACCCGCACGGATTTTTTCGCCAATTTTCCTTCCCTGCCCAGCGCCACCAGGCGGGTATAGCGCTCCACGGCCTTTTCCATGGTGCGTTCCCAGGGCACGGGAATGGTTTCCCGGGCGTTGCTGCCCACCCGCTCCAGGGCTTGGGGATCGCTCAGAGCGTTCATCATCACCCGGGCCAGATCGGCGGAAGAGTCTTCGCACAGATACCCGTTTACCCCGTCCTGGATGATTTCGGCGGCGGTGCTGCCCCGCACCATGACGGCGGGGGTGCCCATGACGGCGGCTTCCCGCACCACCATGGGCGCTGCGTCGTACAGGGAGGGGAAGGCGAACAGGGTGGCCCGGCTGTACAGGCCGTCCAGCAGGTTCATATCGGTGATATGGCCCGCCAAATGGGTGCGATCCCGCAAATTCAGCTCGCTGATTTTATGCTCGATTTCCCGCATGTCCGGCCCCTGACCCGCCAAAATAAGCTGGAATTTCTGTCCCCGGGCCTTCATTTCCGCGCAGGCCTCCAGCACGGTCAGAATATTCTTTTTCCAGTTCATCTGGCCCACGAACAGGAGCAGCGGGTCTCTTCTGAGGCCCCAGCGGCGGTTCACTTCCTCCACCGCCCCGGGCTGGGCCGTGCGCAGGGTGACGCCGTTGGGCATCACCTGCACCTGACCGGTGTAGCCGTATTCCCGCAGCACGTCGGCGGGGTTCTGGCCCACGGCCCACACCTCGTCGCAACGCTCAAAGAAATCTACCACGAACTTGACCCCCGCTTTCGCCAGGGTTTCGGATTTGGTCACCTTCAGAAAATCGTCGTAATACTTGGAGTGAAAGGTGGCCACCAGCGGCAGCTTGCGCAGCGCCGCCAGGCGCAGGGCCTCGCTGCCCGCCGTGAAGGGGCTGTGGGCGTGTACGATGTCCAGGGGGATCATGCGCATCCGCTTGCGGTAATGGGGATCCCAGGGCGCTTCCCCGGCCTTATACTGCTTCATGCCGGGCACGCCGGACGCCTGATAATCCACCAGCTCAAAGGGATAGCCCCCCCGGTAGCCCGTATCGTACATGGGGGCCACCACGGTGACGTGGTGCCCCATTTTGCACAGCGTTTCCGAATAAGCCAGGGCCACCCGGCCCACCCCGTCCACCACGGGCAAAAATGTATCTGTAAACTGACCGATGCGAAGCACGTTTATTTTTCCTCCTCCAGCCTTTGCCGCAGGGTGGTATACCGGGCGGCGATGTGGTTGTTGCGTACCATGGCGGCGATGGCGTCCTCCCGGCCCACCAGCACCACCAGTTTCCGGGCGCGGGTGAGGGCGGTATAAAACAGGTTTCGGGTGAGCAGGCGCGGCGGGCCGCCCACCACGGGCATCACCACGCAGGGGAATTCACTGCCCTGGCTCTTATGTACCGACAGGCAGTAGGCCAGTTCCAATTCCTCCAGCTGCTGATAATCGTATTCCACGGTGCGCTCGTCGTCATACCGCACGGTGACTACCCGATCCTGAGTGTCCACCTTTGTGATAAAGCCCACGTCGCCGTTGAACACACCTTCCCCCTCGGCGCCGTCGTCGGTTTTCCAGGCCAGCTGATAATTGTTTTTGACGTGCATCACCTTGTCGCCCAAGCGGAAAGCGGTGTCGCCGTAACGGATTTCCGGCTTTCGGCCCGCCTGCGCCGGGTTCAGCGCCGCCTGGAGCAGAGCGTTTAACTGATACACCCCCGCCCCGGCTTTTTTGGTGGGCGACAGCACCTGAATGTCCCGGGCGGGAAAATCGGTATGCAGAAAGGCGGGCAGGCGCTTTTCGCACAGGCCCACGATAGCGTCGGCCGCGTCCTCGGCATAGGGGCGGCGCTCAAAAAAGAAGTCGCTGCCCTTCTGGTTCAGAATGGGCGCTTCCCCGTGGTTGATGCGGTGGGCGTTCACCACGATCAGGCTTTCCCCGCTCTGGCGAAAAATATCCGTCAGCCGCACGGAGGGAATCGCCCCGCTTTTCAGAATATCCCCCAGCACGTTGCCCGCGCCCACGGAGGGCAATTGATCCGCGTCCCCCACCATGATGAGCTTCGTCCCCGGCTTTAAGGCCCGAAGCAGGCTGCGCATGAGAAACACGTCCACCATACTCATTTCGTCCACGATCACGCAGGCGCAGTCCAGGGGATTCTGTTCGTCCCGCTGGAATTTGCCCTCCTCGCCGGAAAACTCCAGCAGCCGGTGCAGGGTTTTGGCCTCCCGGCCTGTGGCCTCG
>JAFSNT010000181.1 GCA_017443295.1 Clostridia bacterium | reverse complement strand
CCTTTTTTAATTTGGCTATTTTCGTCCTCTATGCCCTAAAACCCCAATATTCACTCGTTTCTCATAGTAACGTCTACTATTCTCACACTAACGTCCACGGCTTTTCCCACTGTGGACGTTACTCTGGGAATTTACGAATTTCAAATTTTTACCAAATCTTTTTCCGCGCGCGAAAAAAGCCGGGACGAATCCGGCTCTGAGAGACGTTTACAGTTTATTTCGCCTGGAGCTGGCTGATAACGGCGGTCATGCCGTAGAGCAGCTTTTCCGTTTCGGCGGGGATGATATACACGGTATAGGACGCTTCCTCCGAATCCTGACCGGCGGCCGCGCCGATGCGGGAGATTTTTTCCACCGTGCCCGTGGTGGTGTATTCGCCGTTCTCCAGGTAGATCAGTTCGATTTTGACCTGATCGCCCACGCTGAAATACTGCAAATCGGTTTCAGTGACGGAGGCCTCGATCCGCATGGATTCGTTGGCGTAGAGTTCCACCGCGGCTGCTCCCGCTTCCACAGTGTCGCCCTGGCTCAGGCTGATGGAGGCGATCACGCCGTCCGTCGGCGCTTTGATGACGGTCAGGTCTTCCCGCTGATTGATGAAGGAGCCGGACACGGTTTCAAACAGCACGTCGCCCTTCTTGACCTGGTCGCCGTCGGCGACGGAATAGCGAACGATCACGCCCTCGCCCGTATACGCCACGGGACTTTGCCTTTCAATGGTTCCTTTGCCAATGCGGCTGGAGGCGGCGAAGTTCTCCTGACGGAAAATGTTGACGGTTTCGCCATTGAGGAAATCGCCCGACGTTACCTCAACATTGAACGAAGTGCCGGAAACGGAGGTGACGAAGCCCGCGCCCGTATTCTTGCTGTAGCCCGCGTATTGAATGTAGATGGACTCGCCGGGGTGGATGGTCTTGTTCGCCTCTCTGTTGTATGCCGTTTTGGTAGAGGCGGCAATGGTGTATTCGCAGGCGGGTTCGATGTACGCCACCGCGCCGTAGCGGTTCGTCACCATTTCCGCGCTGTCGCCCACTTCGCCGAAGAGGCGCACCGTGCCGTCCTCCAGGGCGTACACCTTTTTGCTTTCCAGCGCAACCAGGATATCGCCCGCCTTTACCTGATCACCCGCGGAAAAAGCAACTTCCTTCACCGTACCGCCAAAGGCCGCCGTGATCGTTTGGGGAGCGACGTTCACCACCGTGCCGTTCATCGTGGCGGAATCCGCCAGCGCGGAACAGGAAACGGAAACCAGCAGCAGCGCCGCCGCCAGAACAGACAGGATTTTTTTCATACCGCGATCCCTCCAAATTCTTTCAGTAATCTGTTACATCGCGCGAAGCGCGTCGATGGGATTGAGCTTGCTTGCCTTCCGGGCGGGCGCCCAGCCGAAGATGATGCCCACCAGGGCGGAGAAGGAAACGCCCAGCAGAATGGCCCCGGTGGAAATGACGAAGGTGGAACCCATCACCTGGCACAGGATGAAGGACAGGATCAGGCCCAGCACCACCCCCGCTAAACCGCCGATCATGGACAGCAGGAAGGATTCGATGAGGAACTGCATCTGAATCTGCCAGGGAATAGCGCCCAGCGCCTTTTTCAGGCCAATTTCCATGGTGCGCTCGGTGACGGTGGTGAGCATCATGTTCATGATGCCGATGCCGCCCACCACCAGGGCGATGGAAGCGATGCCCGCCAGCAGGCTGCTCACCATGGAAAGCATGTTGTTCATCGTGTCCTCGATGCTGCTCATGCTGGTGATGGTGAAGCACTCGTCCTCGAAGCTGAACATGGCGTCCATCACTTCCTCGATCCGGGAGGAAGCCGCTTCGGATTCCACGCCGTCCGCCAAATACACGGTAAAGTTGGTCACGTCGCTGGAATTGTTCATTTTCAGCGCCGTGGTGTAGGGAATCAGGATGGCGGTGCTGCCGCTCATGATATTGGAAATGCTTTCCCCGGCGTTATCCGCCAGGAGGCCCACCACCCGGAAGGGGATGCCGTCAATATAGACGCTTTCCCCGATGGGATCCACGCCGAAGAACAGCTCGTCCACGATATCCTGGTTGATCAGGCACACGAAGGTGCTGCTGCTCTCGTCGGTGGGATGGATAGCCCGGCCACGGCTGACCGCCGTATCGTTTCTGTAAAAGTAGTAGGCGTTTTTCCCGGAAATGGACACGTTGGTTTTGTATTTCCCGCCCCGGGACACCCGGCTGCGCAGGGACACCGTGGGGGTGATGCCCTCCACCTCGTCCAGCGCCGTCAGTTCCGCGATATCCTCCGCGTTGAGGCCGCTTTTCAGGTCGCTGCCCGAAACGGACACCGTCAGCGTGCCCGCGCCCATGCGCAGGAAGGAGGAGGACAGGGTGCCCGAAAAGCCGGAAACGGTGGTGATCAGGGCGATGACGGCGGAAACGCCGATGAGAATGCCCAGCACCGTGAGGAAGGACCGCATTTTGTTGCTGCGGATATTGCTCAGCGACATGGCGAAGCATTCCTTCACCATAATCAGGGTTTTAAGCATCCTTTGTTTCGCCCCCCTCCGTCAGCACGCCGTCGATGATATGCACCACCCGGCGGGCATAGGCGGCGATGTTCATATCGTGGGTGATCATGACCACCGTGCGGCCTTCCCGGTTCAGCTCCTGAAACAGGGCCATCACCTGCCGCCCCGTTTTCTGGTCCAGGGCGCCGGTGGGTTCGTCCGCCAGCAGGATGGAGGGATTGCCCACCAGGGCCCTTGCGATGGCCACGCGCTGCTGCTGGCCGCCGGAAAGCTGG
>JAFSNT010000180.1 GCA_017443295.1 Clostridia bacterium | reverse complement strand
TGGTATACTGAATAAGAAATTGAACGGGCTGGGGAACTGTCCGGCCTGACGAGGTGAAGGAAGCGATGCGGGAAACCTTATTGGCCGTGGACGGCAACAGCCTGATGCACCGGGCCTTTCACGCCCTGCCCCTGATGGACGCGAACGGCGTGTACACCAACGCCGTACACGGATTTTTATCCATGCTGTTAAAGGCCATCCAGGATTTATCGCCCCGGTATATCGCCGTGGCGTTCGATTTGCCCGTGCCCACGTTCCGCCATACCGCCTACGCGGATTACAAGGCGGGCCGCCGGGCCATGCCGGAGGAAATGCGGCCCCAGTTCCCCGTCATCAAGGAAATATTGGCCGCCATGCGGCTGGGCGTGCTGACTGCGGAGGGGTACGAGGCCGACGATATTTTAGGCACCCTGTCCGTCAAGTGCCGGGAAAGCGGGCTGGACTGCGTGCTGCTCACCGGCGATAAGGACGCTTTGCAGCTGGTGGGGGACGGGACGAAGGTGCTGTTCACCCGCAAGGGCATCACCGAAAGCACCCTGTTCGATTCCGCCGGGGTGAAGGAATATTTCGGCGTCACCCCGGAGCAGGTGACGGACTGGAAGGGCCTCATGGGCGATACCAGCGACAACATCCCCGGCATCCCCGGCGTGGGGGAAAAGACGGCGGTGAAGCTGCTGAACGAATACGGCACCCTGGAAAACGTGCTGGCCCACGGCGCGGAGATCAAGGGAAAGCTCGGGGAAAAGGTGCGGGACAACGAGGCGCAGGCCCGGTTCAGCAAGGATCTTGCCACCATCCGCCCCACGGCCCCCATTGAATTTAATCTTTCCGCTTTTGACGTTTCCCGCATGGGGGAGGGTCTGCCCGCCCTGCGGAAATATCAGTTGAACGGCGTGGCGAGCCGCCTGGAAAAGTTGTACCCGGACGCTCCGCCCGCCCCGGAAGCGGAAGAAACGGAAATTGCCTTTGACGGAGAAATCCTGAAAACAGCGGAGGACATCGCCGCGTTCTTAAAGGCGGCGGAGAATCAGCCCACCGCCCTGCACGTGACGCCCACCCGCATGACGTTGGCGATCCCCGGCAGGCTGGCGGAAATCGCCCTGCAGCAGGATCTGCTGTCGGAAGGCCTGCTGCCGGAGGAAGCGTGGCAGGCGCTGAAGCCGCTGTTATCCCAAAAGCTGTACGTCCACGACGGCAAGGCCCTGCTGCATATGCTGGCGGATATGAATTTGCCCCTGCCGGAGTTCGCCTGGGATACCATGTTGGGGGCGTATCTGCGCAATCCCCAGGAAAAATCCTACGCCCTGTCCGGGTTCGCCCGGGAGGACGCCGCCGGGGTGCTGTCCCTGGCGCAAGCCCAGGAAAAGCAGCTTGCGGCAGACGGCATGCTGCCCCTCATGCGGGAAATCGAATTGCCGCTGCTGTATGTGCTCTTTGATATGGAGCAGGCGGGCTTCCGGGTGGACGGAAACGCCCTGTCCGCCCTTGGCGCGGAATACACCAAAGAGGCGGAGGAATTAAAGGAAGAGGTGTACCGCCTGACCGGCCAGCGCTTCAACCTGAACAGCCCCCAGCAGTTAGGCAAGGTGCTGTTTGAGGATTTGAACCTGCCCCACGGCAAAAAGACCAGCCGGGGCTATTCCACCGACGCGGACACCCTGGAAAACCTGATTGAAAAGCATGCCTGCATCGCGCCCATCCTGAAATACCGTCAGGTGGTGAAGCTGAACAGCACCTACATCGACGCCCTGCTTCGCAAGAAGGACGCGTCCGGCCGGGTGCATACCTCTTTTGACCAGACCGGCACCTCCACGGGCCGCATTTCCTCCAGCGAACCCAATTTGCAGAATATTCCCGTGCGCACGGAAATGGGCCGGGAAATCCGCAAGGCGTTCATCGTGGCCCCCGGCTGCGTGCTGGCCGACGCGGATTACAGCCAGATCGAGCTAAGGGTCATGGCCCACTTTTCCGGGGACGCCGCCATGGTGGACGCTTTCCAGAAGGGCCAGGACATCCACACCCGCACGGCGGCGGAGGTTTACGGCGTACCCATGGAGGAAGTGACCAGGGACATGCGCTCCAGCGCCAAGGCGGTGAACTTCGGCCTGGTGTACGGCATCAGCGAATTCGGCCTGGCCCGGAACATCGGCGTTTCCCGCAAGCAGGCGGGGGAATTTATCGCCCGGTACTTTGACCGCTATCCTGGCGTGAAGAAATTCATGGACGAGGCGGTGAAAAAGGGCTACGATCAGGGCTACGCCGTTACCCTCATGGGCAGGCGGCGGCAATTGCCGGAGCTGAAATCGGGCAACGCCAACGTAAGGAACTTCGGGGAGCGCGCCGCCATGAATACCCCGGTGCAGGGCACGGCGGCGGACATCATCAAGCTGGCCATGGTGCGGGTACACGACGCGCTGAAAAAAGAGGGCCTGAAAGCCCGCCTGATTTTGCAGGTACACGACGAGCTGCTGATCGAAACGCCTCAGGAGGAAGCGGAAACCGTGGCCCGCATCCTGCAGGAGTGCATGGAGCAGGTGTATCAGCTGGCGGTGCCGTTGGTGGCGGAAGTCAAAATGGGACAGAGCTGGTTTGAGACGAAGTAAAAGAGTTGAGAGTTGGGAGTTGAGAGTTGAGATTTTTATAGTGGATGCAATTTTTTATCATCCACGTGAATATCTAACTATATCTCAACTCTCAACTCTCCGCTCTCAACTCTATTTGCATATTATCTAAAGGAAGATTCAGAATGAGCAAGTATGTAATCGGCCTCACCGGCGGCATTGCCTGCGGGAAAAGCAACATTTCCCGGTCCTTAAAGGCGGCGGGCGTGCCGGTGATCGACGCGGACGAAATATCCCGAAGCCTGACAGCCTCCGGCGGCCCCGCCCTGCCCGCCATCCGGGAAAAATGGGGCGAAAAGGTGTTCGACGGGGAGGAGCTGAACCGCCGGGCTTTATCCGATATTGTGTTTTCCGATCCCGCCGAACGGGAACAGCTTAACGCCATCATTCACCCCATGGTGCTTTCCGAAATCCATCGGCGGATGGACGAAACGGACGGCCCGGTGGTGATGGACGTGCCCCTGTTATACGAGGTGGGCATGGATTCCTGGTGCGACGAAATCTGGTGCGCCTACGCCCCCCAGAAGGAGCAGGTGCGCCGGGTGCGCAAGCGGGGGCAGATCACCTATGCCGAAGCCCTGCGCCGCATTCATTCCCAAATGCCGGTGATGGAAAAGCGCAGGCGGGCGGATCATATGATCCGCACCACGGGCACAAAAGAGGAAAGCGGCCGCGCGGCCCTTTCCCTGTGGCAGGACGCGGTGAAGCGCGCCGCGGAAACCGGAGGAAGCAAGCGGCATGTATGATTACCCCTCTCCCGGCCCCGTTCAGGCCCCGCCTCCGCGCAAGCGCCGTTCGGGAAGAGTACACGCGCGAAAAAAGAGAAAAAAGGGCTTTGCCCTGTGGCAGTGGGTGGTGCTTTCGGCCCTGGTCTGCGGGCTTGTGATCGCCTGCGCCGAGCTTTATAACGCCAACGGCAGCCTCATCAAGCTCCGGCAGGAGCGCCGGGCCGCCCAGGAAAAGTATGAAAAAACGGTGCAAAGCCATCAGCCGCGCTACCGGGCTCTGATCGAAAAATACGCGGCGGAGTACGACCTGAACCCCGCCTATGTTTCCGCCATCATCATGCAGGAAAGCGGCTACGATCCCAAGGCCGTCAGCAACAAGGGGGCCATGGGCCTGATGCAGTTCATGCCCAATACCTTCGAGTGGGTAGCCCCCAACTGCGGCATTAGCAAAAACGACGTCCGCGCGGTGTACGAGCCGGAAAACGCCATCAAAATGGGCTGCTATCTGCTGCGCTATATCTGCCGCAAGATCGGCAGCGACGACCCGGTGCTGGTGGCCTGCGCCTATCACGCGGGCTGGGGCACCGTGCCCTCCTGGATCAAGGATTATTCCACCGACGGCAAAACCCTCAAGGTGTCCCAGATCCCCAAATCAGATACGCGGACTTACGCGGGAAGGGTGTTGAATTCCTATGCGATCTATTTGCAGCATTATTATTAAGCGGGCCCTGGCGCTGCTGCTTGCGCTTTCGCTGCTCTGCCCCTCCGCCGCCCTGGCCGCCACCATGGACCAAGTGCTGTCCCTGGGCATGATTTCGGTGAAAACCGTGTCTCTCAACCCTCTGACGCCGGAGGAAAGGGAGTTTCAGTCCCTGACCGCCCTGATCTACGAAGGGCTGTACTATTTGGACGACGATTACAAGCCCCGGGAATGCTTAGCCAAGGAATGCAATTACACCTCCGACGGCAAGCATTGGACCATCCGCCTGCGCCCGGACGCCGTGTTCCACGACGGCTCGCCCTGCACGGCCTACGACGTGGAGGCCACCATCAACGAGATCCTGCGCCTTGCCCAGGAGGGCAGGGGCCAGTACAATCAGCTGCAGTATGTCATCAGCAGCGTGTCGGTCAACAGCGCCGATTCCCTGCAGATTACCGTGAAGCGCCCCTATTACGGCGTGTATTTCGCCCTCACCTTCCCCGTGCTGCCCCGGGATCAGGTGCAGTCCTCCATGCCCGTGGGCACCGGCCCCTACAAGGTGGATAAATTCGTGCCGGCCAGTGAGCTGCTGCTGTCCGCCAATGAAAAATGGTGGAAGGGCGAACCGGAGGTGAAGGAAATCAGCGTATCCTTCCGCGCCACCAACCGGGAACTGATTTCCGACTATGAATACAACCGCGTGGACGCGGCCATTACCCGTTCCGCTTCCGCCGGGCAGTATCAGACGGGCCTGACCAACCTGAACATCACCTACCGCACCCGCCAGCTGGAAACGCTGCTGCTGAATCACAGCGCCAACGCGTTCCCGCTGAACGATCCGAAGATCAGGGAAGCCGTTCGCTACGCCATCGACTTTGACGCCATCGCCAATTCCGTTTACATGGGCATGGCCGACCGGACGGACACGCCCCTGCCCGCGGGTACCTGGATGTACAAGGACAATGATATAGCCTACGCCTACAACCCGGACAAAGCCCGGCAATTGCTGGACGAGGCGGGCTGGAAGCCCAATCCCGCGGACAACAACATCCGCCATACGGTGGTGGAGGAAAAGGGCAAGCAGGTGGACAAGCGCCTGCGCTTAGGCCTGTATGTGTACGAGGAGCAGGACAATTCCGTCCGCGTACAGGTGGCGGGCATGATCGCCGATTATTTGGCCGCCGTTGGCATCAACGTACACGTGGAAACCCAGAGCTTCGCCAGCGTGGCCGAGCATTTGAAGGCCCGGAATTTCGATATGGCCATCGCCGCCTTCCAAATGGACGTGATTCCGGACCCCGGCTTCCTGCTCATGAGCGGCAACACGGGCAATTACTGCGGCTACAAATCCACCGCCATGGACAACCTGTTCAAAAAGCTCAGGGAGGAAAGGGATTTTTACAACTACCAGCAGCTTTTGTGGCAGATTCAGGATCAGTTCGCCCAGGACTGCCCCTTCATCTGCATGTGGTACCGCTGCGGCGCGCTGCTCACCCGCAAGGTGTTCACCACCGTGCGGGACGTGCGGGAGCCGGAGATCCTGCGAGGCATTGAAAGCGTGGGGAAATAGCAGAAAAAAGTGAAAAGTGGAAAGTGGAAAGTGGAATTTATACAGCGCATCATGTCATATGACGTTAAAGCACTTTTTAAATCTTCACTTTCCACTTTTCACTTTTCACTTTCCAAACTTCGATGACAAAAGATGAGCGTTTTATTCTGTCGTCCCGTGTGCGGTTTCCGCCTGCGGGCTGTTTGTTTTCAGCCAACACAGGCTCCAATCATAAGGGCGGGGAGAACGCTGGGAAAAGGTCACACGGGCTTTTTCCAGCGCCCGGCCGCGCATCGTGCTGTCCTCAATGCGCTCCAGCTCCGGCAGTATGTCGGGGGAGAGGGAGACCAGATAGGAAGCGTCCAAATCCGTCAGCGTGCCCTGATTGTACGCGCTCACCTGATAGCGGGCAATCAGCCGATCCACATTGCCGTAATTGAGCGCCGTCCAGGTACACAGGGCCACCACGGTCAAAGCGGGACAGATTCGCGCAATGGGGAAAGCGCATTTGAGCAGGCAGGCGGCAAGGGCGCAGAAAATCATGAGCATGCCCCAGAGCGTGACCACCCGCAGCACGCTCAGGCCATAAGCCTGAATGTAAAGCCGCATGCGGAAAAAGGCGGAATAATTGATCACCAGAGTCAGCGCCGCCACAAAGGCGCACAGCAGCCGCACGGCAGCGCTGTTTTTTCCAAAGGTTAGGCAAGGCAGAATCAGCGCGAGCGTCAGGACCGCCAGCAGCACCAGCTGGAAAAAGCCGCTTCGGGCGTATTCCGCGTAGCCGATTTCCCGGATGGCTTCTTCCGAACCGAAAAAGAGATAGCGGAACTGAACGTAAACGAACAGGGCGTAGACCAACCCAAGCATGGCAAACACCGTGGACAGGATCACGGGAGAAACGCGGCGCTCCTTGGGTTCCTCCGGCGCAAATGGGTTTCCCGTCCCGGCGGCCAAGAAGGAAAACAGGCACAGGCCCCCGGTTAGCGTGTACAGCAGCCGCGGAAGCAAAGATGCGTCGATCCGATCCAAGGATTGGAACCCGGAGGTCAGCAGGGAGGAAAACATGGGGTCTGCGCTGGCAAGCAGGGACGCGGCCAGCAGCACCACCGGCAGGCTCAGCAGCAATCCGACGCCCAAGCCCCGAAGTTTTTCATTTTTCGCGGGCCGGGGCAGGTTTTTTAAGGCCTTCAGCGGCAGGGTCCACCGGGCAAAAAAGGAAGGCAGGAATCGGCGTAGACCCAGCCGAAGCCCCCGTCCCCCCAGGGCGGGCAGGGGGTTCACACCCGTCAGGGAAAACAGGGAAAGGGCCGTGGCCGCCCACACCACGGGCAGGTTCATCAAGCGCATGGCGTCGTCGGCAAAGACAGAATAGCATAAGCCCAGCGCTAAAGCGACTGCCAGCAGAAACCAGCCGCCCGCCGCTCTTTTTCCGCGCAGAACATGCCTTTTCCGCGCGGCGAATAAGGAAACGCCCGCCAAAAGCCATTGGGTCAGCGTCAGCCCCACCCCCGGCAAATGGCCGTTTCTTTCCAAAAGACTCGGAAAATGCGCAAAAAAATAACACCCGGCGGCCAGCAAGGCCGAAAACAGGAAAATCCATTCCCACGCGCCCCAGGCAGGAGGAGAGGACACGGCCTTCTCCTCCATATCGGGCGTCACTTCGTTTTCAAAACGGGAAACATCATTCTCCATCCTGATCCTCTCCTTCCTCGTACACCAAAATATCACCGGGCTGGCAGCGCAGCACCTTGCAGATTTCATTCAGCGTGGAAAAACGCACGGCTTTGGCTTTCCCGTTTTTCAGAATGGAAAGGTTGGCCATGGTGATTCCCACGCGCTGGCTCAGCTCTGTCATGCTCATTTTCCGGCGGGCCAGCATCACGTCCAAATCAACGCGGATCACGGGCAGCCCTCCTTACACGGTCAGATCGTTTTCTTCCTTGATTTCCGTGGCTCGCTTCAGCAGCCGGGACAGCCCCAGCGCCAGCATGCCCATGGCGGCGCTGGCCGCCGCGGCCAGCAGAAAGGCTGCCGTCCAGATGCCTAAGGAAAGACCCAGCAGCAGCCCCAGCGGAACGCCCAGCAGCCATATTGCCGCCGCCCCGATCAAAAAACGGGCGATGCGGGAAAGGCTTCTTTCATTGTCCGGGCAAAAGGAACGATCCTGCCCGATGCGGCGGCACACCCGAAAATAATCCGCCATGGCGGCCAAGTAAATCAGCCCGATCACCCATAAAAAGACCAGCGCGGGAATGAACAGATAGGCGTATTCCGGCATAAGCGCCCTGTATTGCAGCGCCGCCATGGGCGCGTCCAAGAAAAACAGGTATCCGCCGCCCAATACGGCGATGGCCCCGGCCAGGATCAGCAGCCTGCTCACCTTGCGATGCTCCATTTTTCTCGCCTCCTTGATGACCATTATATGCCAATTCATTTCATTTGTCAATAATATTTTATCGAAATTCGATAAATTTTTATTGATAAATCAATTGGCGCTTCGATACGGCGCTTAAAATACATTGAACAGGCTGTAAACTCTTTTTTCAGTGGTTGAAAAATAATTACAATTATGTTACAATCTTTTTACAGGCGGTTGGAAGGGCTTTCGCTTCCCCGCCGGGAGGAAGGGAGGCGCAATTCGTTGCGTAAGATGCTTTTGATTTTCGCCGCGGCGCTGCTGCTGATTTCCATGGCGGCCATTGCCAGCGCGGAAACCTATTCTTTCGGGGATATCCGCGCCCAGGTGGACATCCCGTCGGATTATGAAACGGTACTGACGCCCTATAATTTGAGTTCCAAAACGGATTGGCTCTTAAGCCAGGGCATGGATTACGACGCTTTGGCTAACAGCTTTGAAAGCGAAGGTATTTTGCTTGAGGCCATCGACGCGGAAAACAACCGCACGCTGGTGATTTCCGCCCTGCGGGACACCGACGCCCAAACGTATTTTGACCTGAACAACCAGGATGAGGACATGCGCAAGGAATTCCGCACGTCCCACACCAACGGCTCGGTGTACAGCATTTTGGGTTACACCTACTCCAGCGCCAAATGGGCCAATTACGGCAAAGTGACCCTGCGCTTCCTGCAAACCAAGTACACCCTGCGCCAGGACGGCCAACTGGTGTGCAGCGGCTACCAGCGGCGCACCATCCGCAACGGCTACACCATCACCCTGGATATGCAGGTGCGGGACCGCAACGCCAAGGACGCCGATAACGCCGCCCTGGAAACCGTGATGAAAACCTTCACCTTCACGGAGATCCTGCCCATGCCCGAATTGCCCGTGAAGCTGACCGTGTCCACCGCGCCGCCCGCCGAAACCAACGAAAGCACCTTCACCATCAAGGGCAGCACCGCCCGCAAGGCCACCGTGACCGCTTCCGTGTTTTCTTTGGGCAGCGCGGGGGGGCAGTCCTTCAAAACCACCGCCAACGGCAGCGGCAAATTCTCCATCAAGGTGAAGCTGCCCGCCCAGGGCGTTTATTCCCTCACCCTCACCGCCGAGGCGGAAGGCTCCATTACCGCCCAGCGCCTGTATTCCGTCAACTTCCAGCAGGGCGTGCTGCCGGTGGATCTGGCAGTGCATCCGGGGGAAACCTTGAACGACGAAACCATCTTTTCCGGCACCACCACCACGGGGGCCAAGACCCAGCTGTCCGTTTCCGGCCCCGTCAATTACAGCAAAACCGTCACCGGAACCAAATTCAATTTCAAGGTGGACACCAGCGCGGAGGGCACCTACCAATTCGTTCTCAGCGTGACCAAGAAGGGCATGCAGGAAAGAACCTTCACCTTCACCGCCGTGCGCTCCTATACCGATAACGAGCGGGAGGAAAAGGTGCGCGCCCAGGCGAAAAAAATGACCTACGCCAACCTGCCCAAGGCGGAAAGCCGGGGCAAATACGTGGTGGAAACGGGCTGGATCACCAGCGTTGAAAAGAATATTGACGAATGGGTGGTCACCTTCGCCATGACCAAAACCGGAAGCGGCTACAAGGATATCGTGTACCTGATCTGCCGGGACGAACCCGCCTTTACGGAGGACGCCTATGTGAAGGTGTACGGCCTGGCCGCCGGCACGTTCAGCGAAATCAACGAGGACGGAAAGATCAAGAGCTATCCCCGCATCGATGTGAGCCTCATGGAAGCCGCGCAGTAAAAATCGTAAAGAAAACATCAGTGGCCTCCGCGGCCCCTAATCCGCAGGCTCAATAGTCGCAAGTCCGCTTCATGCGGACATTGCTCCTTTTCGCCTGATCTCACCGCCGATGAAATTCTGCCCGCAACCTCAAAGGTCGCAACTCTCCACAGGAGAGATTGCTCCCTTTCGGTTGATCTCACCTCGGACGGAATTTCCGCCACAGGCGGCCGTCCGAGGT
>JAFSNT010000179.1 GCA_017443295.1 Clostridia bacterium | reverse complement strand
CTTCACGCCCTTGGCGGGTTCGGAGCCCTTTCCGTTGGGCTTCATGGCGCGCTGGATGCTCTGCTTCATAGCGCGGCGGAAGGCGATGCGGTTCTGCAGCTGCTGCGCGATGTTTTCGGCGATCAGCTGAGCGTCGGTTTCCGGGCTGCGCACGTCCATGACGCGCACGTTCACAGCGTGGCCCACCATCTTTTCCACGTTGGCGCGGAGCTTATCGATGGTCATGCCGTTGCTGGCGGCTTCGGGGCCCTTGCCACGGGTGCCGATGATCATGCCGGGACGGCTGACGAACATGGTGACGGTCATGCGGGAAGCGCTGCGCTCGATGTCGATGCGGCTGATCCCGGCGGAATAATACTGCTCTTTGAGCATTTTGCGAAGACGGAAGTCTTCGTTCAGGTTATCGGCAAATTCTTTTTTCCCGGCGTACCAGCGGGTGCTCCAATCATAGATCACGCCAACACGAGCGCCATGGGGATTAACTTTCTGACCCATTGTGATCCTCCCTTTACTTCTTCTGGTCGAGCACCACGCTGATGTGGCAGGTGCGCTTGAGCATGGGGGAAGCGCTGCCGCGGCTGCGGGCTACATAGCGCTTGAGGGTCGGGCCGGGGTTGGCGTAGCACTCGGCGACATACAGGGTGCTGCGATCCAGATCCTGGTTGTTCACCGCGTTGGCGATGGCGGAAGAAAGCACCTTCGCGATCACGGGAGAAGCAGCCTTGGGGGTAAACTGCAGAATGGCGAGCGCCTGATCCACATCCTTGCCGCGAATCAGATCAAGAACGATCTTGGCCTTGCGGGAGGACAGGCGGATGTGCTTGGCGTGCGCCTGGGGCCGCTTGTCGCGGGCTTGAGCCCGCAGCGCGCCCTTTTCACGGGTACGAGTAGCCATCTTTTTTTCTCTCCTTCCCTTACTTACGGCCAGTGGCCTTTTCGCCCGCGTGGCCGCGGAATGTGCGGGTGGGGGCAAACTCGCCCAGCTTATGACCCACCATGTCCTCGGTGATGTACACCGGCACATGCTTGCGGCCATCGTGCACCGCGATGGTGTGGCCCACAAATTCGGGGAAGATGGTGGAGGCGCGGCTCCAGGTCTTGAGCACCTGCTTGGCGCCGGTCTTGTTCATATCGACAACGCGCTTATAAAGCGCTTCCTGTACAAACGGGCCTTTCTTTACGGAACGGCTCATGAGGTTTCCTCCTTCCTGTCCGCGCCTGCTTACTTACCGGCACGCTTTACGATGAGGTTATTGGAATACTTCTTGTGCTTGCGGGTCTTCAGGCCCAGAGCGGGCTTGCCCCAGGGGGTAACAGGGGCGGGCATGCCAACGGGGCTCTTGCCTTCGCCGCCGCCGTGGGGATGGTCGCAGGGATTCATGACCACGCCGCGGACGGTGGGGCGGATGCCCATGTGGCGGGTGCGGCCGGCCTTGCCGATGCGCACGTTGCTGTGGTCGGTGTTGCCCACGGTGCCGATGGTGGCCATGGCGTTCATGGGGATCTTGCGGAATTCGCCGGAGGGCATACGCACCTGGGCGTAATTGTTTTCTTTACCCATGAGCTGGGCGTAAGCGCCGGCGGACCGGACCAGCTGGCCGCCCTTGCCGGGCTTGATTTCGATGTTGTGGATCAGGGTACCAACGGGGATGTTGGCCATGGGCAGGGCGTTGCCGGGCTTGATGTCGGCGTTTTCGCCGGCCATCACGGTGTCGCCCACCTTCAGATCCAGGGGAGCCAGGATGTAGCGCTTTTCGCCGTCCACATAGTGCAGCAGGGCGATGAAGGCGCTGCGGTTGGGATCGTATTCGATGGCGGCCACTTTGGCAGGCACGTCTTTCTTATCCCGTTTGAAGTCGATGATGCGGTACTTGATCTTGTTGCCGCCGCCCTGGTGGCGAACGGTGATCTTGCCCTGCTTATTGCGGCCCGCATGCTTTTTCAGGTATTCGGTCAGGCTCTTTTCAGGAGTCTTTTTGGTGATTTCCTCGAACGTCAGCACCGACATAAAGCGGCGGGCGGAGGAAGTGGGCTTGTAAACTCGAATGGCCATTTGGCTTCTCCTCCCTTACACCATGCCCTCGAAGAACTCGATGGGCTTGGAATCTTCCGTCAGGATCACATAGGCTTTCTTCACTTCGGGGGTGCGGCCCTGATGCACGCCCTGGCGCTTCATTTTGCCCAGGGTGCGCAGGGTGTTCACCCGCGCTACTTTAATAGTAGGAAATACTTTTTCCAGCGCCTTTTTGATTTCGATCTTGTTGGCGTCCATGGCCACTTCAAACACGTACCGCTTGTCCGCGATGCCGTCGTAGCCTTTTTCAGTCAGGACGGGGCGCAGGATGACGTCATGGGGATTTTTCATGCGTACACCTCCTGGATGTCCTGCATGGCCCCTTTAAGCACGATGATCTTATCGGCGTTCAGCAGGTCATACACATTGATGGTGTTCACGTAAGCGTCCTTGACGGTGGGGATGTTCTTGCTGGCGCGGATGACGCTTTCGTCGCGGCCGGAAAGAACCAGCAGAGCCTTCTGGTCTTCAGCGCCCAGGGCCTTGATGACCTGCGCCATCAGCTTGGTCTTGGCGTCGGCCAGCTTGATCTGGTCAACCACCACGATAGCGCCTTCATTCAGCTTGCTGGTGAGCGCGCTCTTCATGGCCAGGCGGCGAACCTTCTTGGGCACGTTGATGACATAATCCCGGGGCTGGGGCGCGAACACCACGCCGCCGTGACGGAACTGGGGAGCGCGGTTGCCATGGTGGCGAGCGTTGCCGGTGCCCTTCTGGCGATAGATCTTCCGGCCGCCGCCGCGGACCATGCCGCGGGTCAGGGCGCTCTGGGTGCCCTGGCGCTTATTGGCTAAAATGGAGCGAACGACCAAATGCATGGCGGGGACGTTGATGGGAGCGGCGAAGACTTCCTCGCTCAGCTCCATGCTGCCCACTTTCTTGCCCTGCATGTCGAGCACATCGATGTTAGGCATTGTCTGTTTCCTCCTTCATCAGGCCTTGCAGGAATTGCGGATGAGCAGCAGGCCTTCCTTGGGGCCGGGAACCGCGCCGTGAACCAGCAAAAGGCTCCGTTCGGCGTCCACCTGCACGATGGACAGGTTCTGGATGGTGACCCGCTCCACGCCGTAATGGCCGGCCATGTGCTTGTTCTTGAACACGCGGGAAGGATCGGAGTTGGCGCTCATGGAACCCACGCCGCGGTGATACTTGGAACCGTGGGCCATGGGGCCGGTATGCTGGTTCCAGCGGTAGATGGGACCGGTGTAGCCGCGGCCCTTGGTGATGCCGGTGATGTCCACGGCTTCGCCCGCTTCAAAGATGTCAGCCTTGATTTCCTGGCCGATTTCGTAACCGGAGCAGTCTTCCAGGCGGAATTCCCGCAGTGCGCGCATGGGGGCGACGCCCGCTTTCTTAAAGTGACCGGCGTCGGGCTTGTTCACCAGCTTGGCGGCCCGGTTCTCGGGCACCTTGTCAAAGCCGAACTGAACAGCTTCATAGCCGTCTTTTTCAGTGGTCTTCTTCTGCACCACGGTGCAGGGGCCCGCCTGAATGACCGTCACGGGAACCAGACGGCCGTCGGGCAGGAAAATCTGGGTCATGCCCAGCTTTTTGCCTACGATTGCCTTTTTCATAATTGCCCTCCTGCCTTACAGCTTGATTTCGATTTCGACGCCGGCCGGCAAATCGAGCTTCATCATGGCGTCCACAGTGCGGGGATTGGGGTTATGCACGTCGATCAGG
>JAFSNT010000178.1 GCA_017443295.1 Clostridia bacterium | reverse complement strand
CCCTGGCTGTCGCTGCCCGCGGCCATGCTGGCGGGCATGGCGTCGGGGTTCGTGACGGCCACCCTGCAAATGCGCATGGGCGTGCAGAGCCTGCTGGCAGGCATCGTGGTGAACACGGGGCTGTACTCCCTGAACATGGCGCTGACGGGCAATAAGGCCACCCTGCCCATGAACAAGACCGTCACCGTGTTCACGCTGACCAAGGGCCTGCTGAAGGACACGCCCCTGGCGGGACAGTATACCCTGATCGTGATGGTGATCGCGGTGGCGCTGGTCGTCGTGTTTTTGAGCTTTTTCCTGCGCACAAAGTTAGGCCTGGCCATTCGTGCCACGGGCAGCAACGCCGATATGGTGCGCTCCTCCTCCATCAACCCCGCTTTCACCACCACCGTGGGTCTGTGCGTTTCCAACGCCTTCACCGCCCTGTCCGGGTGCCTGATGGCCCAGCAGCAGAAGAACTATGAAGTCAACATGGGCAGCGGCATGGTCACGGTGGCCCTGGCCTCCCTGCTGATCGGGGGCGTGTTTTTCGGCAAGCACCGGGGCGTCACGCTTCGGGCAGTCGGCGCGGTGCTGGGCGCGTTCCTGTTCCGGCTGGTGTACGCTCTTGCCCTGCGGATGGACATGCCTGCGTTCATGCTGAAAGCCGTTTCTTCCATTATTGTCATCATCGCCATTTCCGGGCCGTACCTGCGCAGGCAGTTCCCCGTGATGCTGAAAACCCTGCGGATGCGCAGGCGCGTTCCCGGTCCGGCGGAAGGGGGGAAGGGCTGATGCTGCGGCTCAACAGTGTATCCAAGACCTTCAATCCCGGCACCGTCAACGAAAAGCGGGCGCTGACCGACCTGACCCTGCACATCCGTCAGGGGGATTTCGTTTCCATCATCGGGGCCAACGGCGCGGGAAAATCCACCCTGTTCAACCTGATCTGCGGCACCTTTTACCCGGACGCCGGAGAAGTGTACCTGGACGGGAAAAACGTGACCATGGAGGCGGAGCATACCCGCGCCCGGAAGATCGGCCGCCTGTTCCAGGACCCCAAATCAGGTACCGCGCCGGATATGAGCATTGAGGAAAACCTGGCTCTGGCGGCGGGCAACGGGGGCTGGCTGTCCCGTGTGTCGGCGGCGGACAAGCGCGCCTTCCGGGAACGGCTGTCCCTGCTGGGCATGGGGCTGGAAGACCGGATGAAGCAGCCCGTGGGCCTTTTGTCCGGCGGCCAGCGGCAGGCGCTGACCCTGCTCATGGCGACCTACCATATTCCCAAGCTCCTTTTGCTGGACGAGCATACCGCCGCCCTGGATCCCGGCACCGCCGAAAAGGTGCTGAACCTCACCCGCAGCATCGTGGAGGACAACCGCATCACCTGCCTGATGATCACCCACAACATGCAGTCCGCCCTGGACCTGGGCAACCGCACGCTCATGATGGACCACGGCCGGGTGATTTACGACGTGACCGGCGAAGAGCGGGCCAGCCTCACCATTCATGACCTGACGGAAAAGTTCAGGACGCTCAGCGGACGCGCGCTGGATAATGATCGGATGCTGCTGGGAGTCGGGAAATAGTGCTTTTATAAAGTGAAGAGTGGAAAGTGAAAAGTGAAAATAAAGAATAGTTTCCCATTGGGCGACCCAGGGGACGAAGTTGTTTGCGAGACAAGCGCCTCATTCTTTGCTCTTCACTTTCCACTTTTCACTTTCCACTTTCAGCAAAAGGGTTTTTCCCTTTTTCTTTTTTGCGCTTTCATGATACACCCGGAAGGGTTGTCATGACAATTTGCGTGAAACGGAAGTATGACGGGGGCTGAACCGGGGTGCGAAACTGAAAAAAATTAAAAAAAGTTTGAAAATCAAGCGCAAAAAAGCTTGCATTTTGCGCCGGGATCGTTTATAATAATCAGGCTGTCTGTTTAGGGATGAAGCGTTAGGTTGCTGCTCTGGCCAGAGCAGGTAACTAACGTGGACCAGTCGGGGCGCGACCCCGGCGAACGGACTCGAACCATGCCAAAGGGATGGAAGGCGACGGGCTTCCCTTCAGGTTGGCGCCATCCCTGCGAAGCGCCCAACCGGTGAGAGGAAAGACTCCCCCCGTCAGCCGTGAGTACGAAATCAAGGAGGAAAAACCATGGCCAGCCAGAAAATCCGCATCAAGCTCAAGGCGTACGAGCACAACCTGATCGACCAGTCCGCCGAGCGCATTGTGGAAACCGCCAAGCGCACGGGCGCCCGGGTTTCCGGTCCGATCCCGCTGCCCACCGAAAAGGAGATCGTTACGATCCTCCGCGCACCGCACAAGTACAAGGACAGCCGCGAGCAGTTTGAACGCCGCACGCACAAGCGCCTGATCGACGTGCATAACCCCAATCCCCGCACTGTGGACGCCATGATGAAGCTCGATTTGCCGGCCGGCGTCGAAATCGAAATCAAGCTGTAAGGCAGGAGGGCAATTATGAAAAAGGCAATCGTAGGCAAAAAGCTGGG
>JAFSNT010000177.1 GCA_017443295.1 Clostridia bacterium | reverse complement strand
CCTGATCAGTATGCGTTCAAATACACCACCCTCGATTACACGCGCACCTACGCGGAATTCCGCCGCGACGTCGACCGTGTGGCGGCGGCGTTCATCGCCATGGGCGTCAAGCCCGGCTATCATGTGGCCATCTGGGCGACCAACGTGCCGCAATGGTTTCTGACCTTCTGGGCGGCGACCAAAATCGGCGCGGTGCTCGTCACGGTCAACTCGGCTTATAAAATCCACGAGGCGGAATATCTGCTGCGGCAGTCCGACACGCATACGCTCGTGATGATCGAAGGCTCGAAGGACGCGAATTATAAAGAAATCATGCAGGAGCTCTGCCCCGAGCTCGCTTCGCAGGAAAAAGGCGCGGCGCTCTATGCCAAGCGTCTGCCGTTCCTGCGCAACATCGTCACCTGCGGCTTCGAAATGGACGGCTGCCTGGAATGGAACGAACTGCTTGACCGCGCAGAAGCGGTGCCGCTCGAGGAGGTGCGCCGCCGCGCCGCGATGGTCAAGCCCGACGACGTGTGCAACATGCAGTATACCTCCGGCACGACCGGCTTCCCCAAGGGCGTGATGCTCACGCACCGCAACGTCGTCAATGACGGCAAGATCATCGGCGACCGCATGGATCTTTCCACCGCCGACCGCATGATGATTCAGGTGCCCATGTTCCACTGCTTCGGCATGGTGCTTGCCATGACCGCCAGCATGACCCACGGAACGAGCCTGTTCCCCCTGCCCTATTTCTCCCCCAAGCCCGCCTTGGCCTGCATCCATCAGGAAAAGATCACCGCCTTCCACGGCGTGCCCACCATGTTCATCGCCTTGCTGGAGCATCCCGATTTCCCGAAAACGGACTTTTCCCACATGCGCACCGGCATCATGGCCGGTTCCCCCTGCCCCATCGCCGTCATGCGGGACGTGGTGGACAAGATGCACATGACGGAAATCACCATCGTGTACGGCCAGACCGAGGCCAGCCCCGGCTGCACCATGTCCTCCACCGACGACCCCCTGGAAGTGCGTGTGACCACCGTGGGCCGGGCCATGCCGGAAATCGAGTGCAAGATCGTGGATCCCGAAACCGGGGCCGACCTGCCCGACAACGTGACCGGCGAGTTCGTGGCTCGGGGCTACAACATCATGAAGGGCTATTACAAAATGCCCCGCGCCACCCAGGAGGCCATCGACAAGGACGGCTGGCTGCATACCGGCGACCTTGCCTGCCGCACCCCGGAGGGCAATTACCGCATCACCGGGCGCTTGAAGGACATGATCATCCGCGGCGGTGAAAACATTTACCCCAAGGAGATCGAGGAATTCATCTACACCCACCCGAAAGTCTCCGACGTGCAGGTGATCGGCGTGCCCGACGAGCAGTACGGCGAGGAAATCATGGCCGTGGTCATCCTGAAAGAAGGACAATCCATGACCGAGGAAGAATTAAAGCAATTCGTGCGCGACCATATGGCCCGGCACAAGACCCCCCGGTACGTGCAGTTCGTTGACGCCTTCCCCACCAACGCGGCGGGCAAGATTTTGAAATACAAAATGCGCCAGGACGCCGTAGAACTGTTGAAACTGCAAAAGGCCAACAGCATCGAAACAGCGTAAGGATGGATTTTCTTGGGGAAACCATTCTTTGGAGGCCAAAGAATGGTTTCCCCAAGCCCCCCTTCCAAGAAAGCCATAAAAGGCGTATCTTCCTTCTTTTTTCTTTCTCTCAACCGCTTTACGGCGTAGCATAATTGTGCTATAATGGTGTCGCATCAAATAGGAGGTGTTGACCATGCCCATGATTATGCCCATCCGGGATTTGCGGAACACGAGTACGATTTCCGAGCTGGCCCACAAAAAACAGGAACCCATTTTTATCACAAAAAACGGGTACAGCGATTTAGTGGTCATGAGCGCGGAGCTGTACGAGCGTTTTGCCCGAATCAACCGCATCGATCAGGCGATTTTTGAAGCGGAAAAGGAAGTGGAGGAGGGCGGAGAACCCATCGCACTGGACGCCGCCATAGAGAGTCTGGATGGGAAATACTATGGAACGCTATAAAGTCATGCTTTACCCCAGAGCGTATCGGGATATCGATGATATATACGCTTATATCGCTCTGGAAAAGCTGGCCCCGGAAAATGCCAAGGGCCAAACGGACAGGATATGGAAAGCGATCCGCACACTGGAAACCTTTCCCGCATCCCATCAGGATCGTTTGGAGGGCCGATACGCGGGGCGCGGCTATAAGCAGCTCCTGATCGATCATTACATCGCCATCTTCAAAATAGACGAGAAGAAAAAGACCGTCTATGTGATTACGGTGCAGTATCAGGGAAGAAACATTTGATCCAGCAATCAAAAATAAACTTATTCATATATTAGGAAAGGAAGTCTGACAAATGGAAATCAAAATGAATCTCACCACCGCCCCCAAGGCCAAGCCCGACTGGAATAACTTGGGCTTCGGCAAAATCTTCACCGATCACATGTTCGTGATGGACTGGAGCAGCGACCAGGGCTGGCATGACGCCCGCATCGAACCCTTCGGGCCTTTGGTTCTGCATCCCGCCGCCACGGTGTTCCATTACGGCGCGGAAATCTTCGAGGGCCTGAAGGCCTATCGCCGCCCGGACGGGGAAGTGCAGCTGTTCCGGCCCTGGGAGAACATGAAGCGCCTGAACGCTTCCGCCGAGCGCCTGAGCCTGCCCCAGGTGGACGAAGCCTTTGCTCTGGAAGCCCTCAAAAAGTTCGTGGCCCTGGAAAAGGACTGGGTGCCCTCCCTGCCCGGCACCAGCCTGTACCTGCGCCCCTTCCTGTTTGGCAATGACGAAACCTTAGGCGTACACACCATCCATCACGCCAAGTACGTGGTCATCGCCTCCCCCGTGGGCGCGTACTACGCCGAGGGCCTGAACCCCGTGAAGATCATGATCGAAACCCAGGACGTGCGCGCGGTGCGCGGCGGCACGGGCTATACCAAGTGCGGCGGCAACTACGCGGCCTCTATGCGCGCGGGTGACCGGGCGGCGGCCGAGGGCTATTCCCAGGTGCTGTGGCTGGACGGCGTGGAACGCAAGTACATCGAAGAAGTGGGCGCCATGAACGTGATGTTCCTCATCAACGGCACCGTGGTCACCCCCCAGCTCACCGGCTCCATCCTGCCCGGCATCACCCGCAAGAGCTGCATCGAGCTGCTGCGTGAAATGGGCTACACCGTGGAAGAACGCCTGCTCTCCGTGGAAGAGCTGTCCCAGGCCCTGCGGGACGGCACCCTGGAAGAAGCCTGGGGCTGCGGCACAGCGGCGGTCATCTCCCCCATCGGCGAGCTGCGCATGGGCCAGGCCCATTACCAGGTGGCGGACGGCGGCATCGGCAAGCTCTCCCAGAAACTGTACGACACCCTCACTTCCATCCAGTGGGGCACCGCGCCGGACACCCATCAGTGGACCTGCCAGGTGTGATGATCCGATTCAGTGATTGCAAGCGAAAGCCCCGGCGCACAGGCCGGGGCTTTCGTATGTTCATAAGAAATGACAGGGAGCTGCTTACGTTTCCTCAATGACGCCCATTTCCCGCATATCCCGCAGCACCGCGTCCAGGTCCTTTTTGCAGGTTTCTTCCTCCACGTCGTAGGCGTCCAGGATGGAAGAAAGCAATTCCCGCGGGGAAACGTCCTTTTGCAGCAGATTCCAAATAAAGGCGGACAGCTCGTTCATTACGGCCACGCCATCAAAGGCCTTGATGTTTTCCCCCACGGGGGCCAGCACATATTCCCCCGCCAAATTCCGCAGGATAAAGCCGCCGCGCGCTTTCATGGCGAAGCCTCAGCAGCCGCTGTTGCGGCCGCTGGAGAAGGTGCGGGCATTGCGGTGATAGGGCACGCCGTCGCAGCCGCCGCCCCTGCCGCGGCCCTGGCCCACGTCGACGTTGCCCGTATTGAACGCGCTGTCGCCCGTTTGCGTCGTACTGTCCGTTCCATTCAAGCCCGGATTATTCCCACTATTGTCCGTTTCGGTTCCGATTTCTTTGCGCTTCTGGATGCCGCCCACGATCTTCTCCACGTCGTCGTCACCCAGGGCGAACTTGGCGATGGCTGGAGCGTCATAGGCTTTTTTTCCTTTGCCAAACATACGATTGATCCTCCTTACTCATTCTCATTATGCCGGGTCGCATTCCGGGGAAGGCAAAACGCCTTTTGAAACCAAATATTTTGTCTGACGGCACAGGGCCAGCGGCTGTTTGCCCGGTTCCGCGTATTTCATGCGGTTCGCCGCGCAGTGATCGCAGACTTCCTCGTAGGCGCAGCCCTGGCACGCCGCCGTCCGGGGCCAGCTGTTGGCGATTTGGTTGATCTCCCGCCATGCCTCGTTGAAGCCCGCTTTCAGGGCGTCGCTGGCAGCGTCCAGCCGGTTGCAGGGCCGAAGCCTGCCCCGCCAGTCGATCACGAATGAGGATCTTCCGCCCCCGCAGGTGAGGCCGCATTCCCGGCATTCGGTATAGGGGCCGCCCGGCTCCGGCAGACTGTCCTCCGGCGGCTCCCGCACGGGGATGCCGGCCAGCTCCCAGTCATACCGCAAAATCCGCGCGTAGAACGCCGCGTCCAGTTCGTCTTCCGCCGTCAGCCGCCAGGGTTCCTCCGGCGGGGCGAACAGGGAGGTGTTGATGAAAACGCGATTCGACAAGCTGTGGGCCAGCTTCAGGGTTTCAAACACATCCTCGCCCAAATGCCGATTGGGCGTAACGGTAACGGACAGGGGCAGCCCCGCCGCGCGAAGGTTCCGAAGATTCTCCGTTACGGTTTGGAACGCCCGGCGGCCCGTGACCCGCTCGTAGGCTTCCTCACTGGGGCCGTACAGCGTCACCTGGATCAGCGCGGGGGGATGCTCCCCGAAAAACCGCAGCCTTTCCTCGTTCAGCAGCACGCCGTTGGTCATCACCGTCGCCTGGATGCCCAAGCTCTGCAGGTACAGGTACAATTCGTCGAATCCCGGATACGTCAGGCACTCGCCGCCGGTGAGCGCCGCCTCGAACATCCCGGCGGAAAAGGCCTGGGCCATCAAATCCTTCCACACCGAAACGCCCAGAGGCTTTAAGCCCGCCATTTCCTTTTCCGTCCGGTGTACGTAGCACATTTTGCAGCTCAGGTTGCACAGGGGCGTCAGTTCAAACTGTCCGTACAGCGGAACATTCATCTTCCGCGCTTTCTTTTCCAGATACCGGGAAAAATCGCCGTAATCCCGGCCCGCTTCGCGGCCCTGCTGCCGCAGCATATCCAGATACCCGCGAAACTCGGACATAGTTTTTCTTATCCTCCCGCGCGGCCGTTCCCCGTTCCACACTCTTTCATCAAATATTTTACCGAAAAGGAACGCCGCTGTCCAGCGTTTTTCCGGTCAGGGAGGAAAAATTTACATAATCGTAATGTTTTTCCCCTGGCGCTCCTTTCACTTCTTGATACGCGCGATTTCACGGGCTGGCAGCGCAAAGATAAATATTTTTCATTTTAGGCGGCCCTTGAAAATTCCCGGTCGCTGTAATATAATAACGGTGGGAAATTATGGGCTGGCTCGCTGAAAACAGCCCCGCCTGTAAACATACGGTTCACCGGAACAGAACGGTTTTTTGCAATTGGAAAGGGGAGAAAACGATCCTATGAAACGGAAGCTCATGATCGCCCTGCTGTGCATCGCCATGATGGCGGCGCTCTTTGCGTGTTCCGCCGGGTTGGCCGAAGACGTTATTGAGATTAGCAACCTGACGACTTCGGATCTGCTGTCGGCGCTGAAGAATTGTTATGTGAATGATGCATTTCATAATAGCTGCACAATCAAATTAATGGATGATTTTTCCTTGGAACCCCCGAACGGCGGCATTTACAGCTGTGAGCAGGCGATCACCATCGACTTGAACGGCCATACGCTGGACTTAGGCGCGGCTACAATCAAGCTCAATTCCTATAGCGCAAACCTCGTCATCAAGGACAGCAGCACGGATCAGAACGGGCAAATCACCGGTTCCGGCGGCGGCGACAGCCATTATCTGATCGCGGTTCAATACGGTTCGCTGACCGTGGAATCAGGAAACGTATGCGGCACGGTGAACGGTATCGCCGTAAATGGGGACGGCATCCTGACGATCAGCGATGGCAGCGTCACCGCGCCCAACGGAGCCGTTTATAACAAATCAGGAAAGGTATATATCAACGGCGGCAGCGTTATTGTGGCAGGTCAAACCGGCGTCCGCAATGAGAACGGTACTGTGACCGTCTCCGGCGGCACCGTTCAGGCGAACGAGGGCGCTATTTATTCTACAGGCTCGAATGGCAAAGTGAAGGTGGAAAGCGGCGCCGTAAAGGCCACCGGAGATTACGCCATCCAGATGGACGACGGCTCTTTGATCATTGAAGACGGTACCGTCGAAGCGGCTTCTTACGCTATTTTAAACAAAGGGATTTGCTCGGTCAGAGGCGGCTCCGTCACCGCCGCCGGCGCCCCGACGATCTATTTGGCAGGCTCGGGTTCGTATAGTTGGGCCGCACTGGAAGTAACAGGCGGAACCATTACGCAAAACGGCCACGACGAGGCGATCAGTCTGATCAAATACGCCGACGTTGCCGTTCTGGGCGGCACGATCAGCGCCACAAAGTCCGCGGACGGCAATGGCGACGGCGGCATCGGCTTCTACCTCAATAACGGGACATGCCAGCTGACGGTCAGCGGCGGCACGGTCAGAGCATACTGCTGCGGGGTATACAGCAATCATCAGAACGCCACGTTCAAGCTGTCCGGCGGCCCTTCCTTTACCACCCTGAATACGGAAAACGCGGACGTGGAGCTGTTCGACAATTCCCGCATCACCATCGCGGGTGTGCTGAATGCCAATCCGATCTCTGTCCGGCGGGAGGGGGATACAAACCTTCCGGGCGTTTTTACAAAAAACTACGGTCAGTACTATAACAGCGACAGTGCTATTCCCTTCACCGGCAAGAACGTCTCGATCGTATGGAACAGCGACAGCGAAGAATTGGCTGTTTCCAGCGGCACGCGCGGCATCGCTTTCACTTATGACGAAGACGAAGGCGCGCCGTATGCCTATTACTATCAGGACGAGGGGCCGATCACCAGCGCTTATGTAGGCAGCACGGTGCATCTTGACGCCAACCCGAAGCCGGGCTTCCGCCTGAATTATTGGGAAGCCCCCGAAGGGATCACCATTGAGAACGATCAATTTATCATGCCCGATGGAGAGGGCGATATCACCATCACCGCGTATTACGAGCGTGTTTATCCGATCACCACCGATGGCTGCGCCGTGGTTGGCTATAGATGGAGCCTGGACGACTATGAACCCGTCACAGAAGCGGCGGATTGGGAATCGCTGGATATATGGCTCGCCGATAACGCGCGGCCCGACGAGGGATATTATTTTACGGGCGGGTTCATGGTATACGTCGATGGCGAAAACGGGCGCGAACTCTATGAGGAAGACGTGGATTACTTTGATATGCCCAGCCAAGCCGTCTATGTGGAGGCCCTCCAGGAAGAACAGGAACCGCTGACGCTGAGATTCACCACCAATCCCATTCCCATGTCGCTGGAAGCGTTTTACCAGATCACCGGCTCCGATTACGGCATTCATCCCATCGACCTGAACGGCAGCGGCATTCCGGACGTTACGTTATTTTACCAATATAACGATGATGACACTGAAGAGTTCCTGGCGCTGCTCCTGCCGGATTATGACATACCGAATGAATACACCTTTGCTGACGTTCATGACGCGAAAACCAATCCTTACAGCTCGATCGTCTTTACTATTCCAGACAGCATAGCATGCGTCGTTTCCTTCGATCCGGGCGATCCGGCGGCCAGCGACACAATGGATGACGTAACTGTGCAAATGGGCGATCTTTACACGCTGCCCGCTTGCGGTTTCACCGCGCCGGAAGGCATGGAATTCAGCGAATGGTGGGTGACTCATGCCGACGCCGACGGCAGTGTAGATCAGTTGTCCCCGGGCAATGAAATCACCGTGACGGAAAACCTCACCCTGACCGCCCTGTGGCGCGTTCCCGAACCCGATATCCTGGGCTGCACCCTGCGGCTGAGCGGCGTGCTGGGCATGCAATACTATGTGGAGCTGCCCGAAGGCTACGAAACGAATCCCTATTACGAAGGCGCGTACATGACCTTCTCCATTCCCAATCAGAGCGATCAGGTGGTCCCCCTGAGCAAAGCAGCGAACGGAACGATGGACGGCAAGAGCTGCAAAGTGTTCACGTGCAGCGTGTACGCTTACCAGATGAACGACTACGTCAACGCCATCTTCTCCTATGGGAACGGCGAGGCAGGAGATTATTTTTACTGCCCCCTGAGCAGTTATCTCGAAACCGTGCGCATCACACAGCCCCAGGCGAGCGCCTTAGCCGCCGCTACCGAAACCTACGGGCATTACATCCAGCCCTATCTGGCAAGCGTGAACGGCTGGACGGTGGGCGAGAAATACAAGGAAATGAACTTCTTTACAGCCTTGTCCGAAAGTGACGTTACGGCGGCGGCCGCCGCCACGGCAAACCACGCGTATGAAGTGATCGGCGACGTGGATCCGCGGGTGGAAAGCGCCGCGTATTATCTTACGCTCAACGCCGATACCAACTTTACCGTTAAGGTGACGCTGGCGGACGCGTATGAGAACGCGGAGATTTCCGTCAACACCAAAAAAGCCAGAACCTCCGTAAGCGGCGCGACATGCACGGCCACCATTCCCAATATCGGCGCGGCCGCCCTGGCCGACAGGTATACGGTGACGGTGAAGATCGGAGACGATACGGTATTCTGCATCGAGCTGTCGCCCCTGTCCTACGTGTATACCGTGCTGAGCAAGGGGACGGAAACCTACGCGTCCGAAAAATTGGCGCTTGCTTCCCTGTATCAATACTATGCCGCCGCGGCCGCATATATAAACGCGCAGTAATTTGCTTTTTTCCGGTTCCCCCGGCCCCGCGCGGGCAGGGAAACCGGCAGGCGAAACGTCAGGAGGGAAGACCGAATGGAACCGTATGAAAAGCCGGTAATGGAAATCATCGAAATGGAAACCGAGGACGTTATTCTGACCAGCAACCCGGACGGAACCAGCGGCGAGGAATGCATCCTTTACACAAGCAACAGTAATTGAATCCGGCAGAAACAGGCGTGGGCTGTTCCGGAAGGAACCTTCATTGCCGCAATACAGAATAAGGAGATGCTCAGATTGAAGAAAATCAGTCTTTTGCTCGCCGTTTTCCTGCTCCTCGGCCTGTGCCTTTCCGCCCAGGCGGAAGACGCCGTGCAGGTGGAAGTGTTGAAAATGGACGGGATCAGCGTGGTGGTACTCACCCCGCAGGAAACCTTGATCCGCGCCCGGGGCATAGCCGAGAAAGCGGGAAGCTTCGCCCTGCCCGCCTCCCTGACCATCATTGAGAAGGGCGCTTTTGAGGGCATTGCCGCCGAAACGGTGGAAATATCGAAAAATGTGGTATCCATTGAAGCCGGCGCCTTCGCCTACTGCAAAAGCCTGCGGGAAATCACCATTTCCGATTCGGTGCTGACCATCGACGCCGCCGCCCTGGACGGCTGCAAAAACGTGACGGTGTACGGCGTGAAGGGTTCGGCGGCTGAAAAGTTCGTTGAAGCGGTCAACGACGCCGATCCGGACGCCAATTTTGCCTTTGTCCCGCTGAAGCCGATATTGCAAACCCCCGCACCCGCCAAGGAATCGCCCGTGGCGGTAATGCCCTTCGTACCGGCAAAGTGACGGAGACCAAGGTAGGAAGTAGGAGGTTTACCTGCCTTTGACACTTCCGATTTGTCTTGGTTGAACAGCTGCGATGCGTTTATACTAAATCAAGTCTAAAATGTTGAAAGATATGGGATGAATTTTTCGTTCTGGCTAAGCTGTGTGAAGGGAGGCGTAGCAGTGCTGCGTTGACCGGAACGAAGCAACGCCAGAGCGAAAAAGGCGCCCATAGATTCAACGTTTTAGATGCGATTTAGTATTAAAAGGGAGACGGTTGAGCGCCGTCTCCCCTTTTTATGCGGTTCGTTAGGCTCGGTCAATTGCAGTTCGTGAGTCTCGGTCAATTGTTGACGCCCGCCAGGAAACCCCCTTACATTTTTTCCCGGTATCAGAATTTACAAGCGGGGAAAAGTATGGTAGAATTTTTTTGAACGGCTGATTTTACGAAAGGAAGGCGCGTGGGCGTGGAAAGCAATGTGCTGCGGCGGCTGCTGGCCCCGGAATATCTGGTAAAGCAGGAGCATCGCCAGGGCGAGCTGCCCGATGGGAAAACCGCGTATGGGGACGTGATGCGCATCGCGCTGCCCTCCATCATTGAAATGGTGCTGATGAGCCTGATCGGCACGGTAGACACGATCATGGTGGGCAACGAATTGGGGGCGGAGGGCCTGTCCTCCGTGGGCCTGCCCACCCAGCCGCGCATGGTGCTTCTGTGCCTGTTTTTCGCGCTGAACGTGGGCATCACCGCCATCGTGGCCCGGCGCAAGGGGGAGGAGCGGCAGGAGGACGCCAACGCCACCCTGCGCAACGCCCTCATGCTGGCCCTGGGCCTGTCGCTTTTCCTGGCTTTGCTGGCGGACGTGTTCGCCGTGCCGCTCATGCGGTTGGCGGGCGGCGACAGCGCGGAGAGCGAAAAGGTGTTTTTGGACGCGGTGGATTATTTCACCATCATGAATTACGCCCTGCCCGTCAATGCTTTGTCGATGTGCATCTGCGCCGCCCAGCGGGGCATCGGCAAAACCCGGATCACCATGTGGGTGAACATGGGCAGCAACCTGATCAACGTGTTTTTCAATTACTGCCTCATCGGCGGCCATTTGGGCTTCCCCCGGCTGGAAGTGCGCGGCGCGGCCCTGGCCTCGGTGATCGGCATGTGCGCCGGGTTCCTCATGGCCCTGGCCACCGTGGTGGCGGGAGGAAAATACAAGGGTTATCTGCATCTTTCCCTGCGGGACAAGTGGCGCTTCGATAAGGACAGCATGCGCTCCATCGTGAAGGTGGGCGGCAACGCGGCCATCGAGCAATTGGGCGTGCGGTTCGGCTTTTTCGTGTACGCCCGCATCCTGTTTTCCCTGGGCACCACCATGTACGCCGCCAACCAGATCTGCATGCAGTTTTTGAGCATCACCTTCACCTTCGGCGACGGCTTGGGCGTGGCGGCCACGGCTCTGGTGGGCCAGAACTTAGGCCGGAAGCGGCCCGACCTGTCCATGCTCTACGGAAAGATCAGCCAGCGGTTCGCGGTGATGATCTCCCTGGTTTTAGGCGTTTTGATCGTGACCTTCCGGTATCAGATCGTGAGCCTGTTCATTGGGGAAAACACCCTGAACGCCGATCAGGTGATCGCCTACGCCGCCAGCACCATGCTGGTGCTGGCCGCCATCCAGCCCTTCCAGACCAGCAGCGTGGTGCTGTCCGGTTCCCTGCGTGGGGCGGGCGATAACCTGTATGTGGCGCTGGTGGCCACCCTGTGTGTGTCCGTGGTGCGGCCCATCATGGCGGTGATCGCGGTGTACGCCCTGCATTTGGAGCTGGTGGGCACCTGGATCTTCGGCCTGTCCGAAATCGTGCTGCGCTTCGCGTTCTTCTATCCCCGCTTCGCCAGCGGCAAATGGAAGGATAAAAAGGTGTAATCCCCAAAAGCGGAGGAGTTTTCTGGGGGAAACCATTCTTTGGGGGCCAAAGAATGGTTTCCCCCAGACCCCCTTCCAAGAAAGCCATAAAGGTTTTCGTTTTTTGCCACTTACAGGTGGTCTGCCACATAGAAATATACTACGAAAGGAAGAGATCAAAATGCCGGTTTCTGTAACAGTGTGGAACGAGGACTGCGCCGCGGAATGCAAGCAGGAGGTGCTGGCCGTCTATCCCCAGGGCGTGTTGGGGGCGGTGGCCGCCATCTATGAGAATCATCCGGAGTTTACGGTGCGCACTGCCTGGCTTTCCCAGCCCGAGGCGGGCCTGACGGAAGAAGTGCTGGACGATACGGACGTGCTGGTGTGGTGGGGCCACTGCATGCATTCCCAGGTACCGGACGAGATCGTGACCCGGGTGCAGCAGCGCGTGCTGCGGGGCATGGGCCTGCTGGTGCTGCATTCCGGCCACGAATCCAAAATCATGCAGCGGCTGCTGGGCACCCAATGCTCCCTGCGCTGGCATGAAAACAAGGACAAGGAGCGCATTTTCGTCATCGAGCCCGCCCATCCCGTCATGCGGGGCGTGCCCGCCTGGTTTGAACTGGAGGCGGAGGAAATGTACGGCGAGCGCTTCGATATCCCCGCGCCGGACGCCCTGCTGGCCATCGGCTGGTATGAATCCGGCGACGTGTTCCGCTCCGCCTGCTGTTTTGAGCGGGGCTACGGCAAAATCTTCTATTTCCAGCCCGGCCATGAAACCCTGCGCTCCTACTATAACCAAAACGTACAACTGATTTTGCGCAACGCCGCCCGCTGGGCCGCCCGCGACCGGGCGCTGGACCGCCCGCTGTACAGCGAATTTGCCCCGTCCTTGGAAGAAAAGCGCTGATCGCGAAAAACAAAACAGACCGGTTTTGAAAGCACAGTCATCCGCTGTGCTTTTCTTTTATGGGAAAATATGAAAATTACTTGAAAATGCTCTGAATTTTGTATATAATATTAGATGGTGAAAGTGACAATTTTCCCCATTTTCTGGAATTTTTTTACTTTTTCTGCCGTATCCCCCGGCATCAACACTTTATCAAAACATTTGGAGGATTTTTCCACAAGCCATGGCGACAGGAAACGGGTTTTTCAAAAAGGACGAAGCGGCAGTCCCCGGCAAAAAGCGCGACCGCGTCTCCTGCATCCTGTACGGCTGCGTTGCGCTGCTGGCGCTGTTGGCCATGGGGATGATCGTGTTTGCCATGCGGCTGCTGGGCGGCGGCACGGACGCGCCCGCCGCCGCCACGCCTTCCCCCTCGGCCCGGCAGGATCAGGCCCTGGCCGCGCCGGAAGACTGGCTTCCCCAGCATTTGGCAATTGCCAATCCTCCTCCCGAAGCCGTATTAACTAACGAGCAGGGAAGTCCCATTGCCCTGCGGGATTGGATCGCCCGGGGGGAAAGCGGCGTGTGGCTGGTGTTCTGGGCCAGCTGGTGCCCGGACTGCAACCGCCAGTTCGAGGTGATCCGGGAAATGGAAGCCCTGGCCGAGGCTTACGGCGCGCGCCTGCTGCTGGTGGATCGGCTGAACCGGGCCAAGGAAAGCGTGGAAGCGGCTCAAAAGAAAATCGCGGAATACGGCGTGACTGCCCCGGTGCTGTACGATCCCGACGAAGCGGTTTATACCGCCTGGGGCATTCGGGAAATCCCCTCCTCCGTGGTGCTGGACAGGGACGGCGTCGTGCGGGCATACGCCAACGGCACCCTGACCGCCGGCCAGTGCCAGGGCCTGCTGGATCGGGCCTTCCGGGGCCGGGACAGCGCGGGATTATCCTTTATCCTGAACAGCCTGTCCAACGGCCGGGGCGGCGTGTATACCGGCACGGCGGCCGAGGGGGACTCCCCCACCGGCACGGACGTACTCAGCGAAAGCCAGGGCTTGATGCTGTGGTACGCCCTGATCCGGGAGAACAAGGCCCTGTTCGATCAGACCCTTTCCTTTATCCAAACGGACATGCTGAAAAACGGCCTGATCGTCTGGTACGCGGGCGAACAAAAAACAGGGGCGGTGAACGCCTCCCTGGACGATCTGCGCGTCATCCAGGCCCTGCGCGGGGCGGCGGAAAAATGGGGCGCTGAACCCTATGCCGCTCTCGAGGCGGACATGGAAAAGGCGCTGCTTAATCGCTGTGTCAACGCCCAAGGGGGCCTTGTGGATTGGGCGGAGCTGGCGGGCGACGGGCAGGCCCGCACCATTTCCCTGTGCTATCTGGACCTTGCCTGCCTGCGGGCGCTGGCCGGGGAGGACGAAGGCTTTGCCCCGGTGCTGGCAAAGGCGGAAGAAACGCTGGCGGGGGGCCGGATCTCCGACGCCTTCCCCCTGTATTACGCCGGTTACGATTACGACGCCGCCGCATACAGCCAGAACGACCTGAACACGGCGGAAGCGCTGTATACCCTGTGGAACCTGAGCCGCGCGGACGCTTTGCCGGAGGACGCATGGTTTTGGCTGCGGGAGCGCGTTGAAGCCGGAACGCTGGCCGCCCGGTATCACGTGGACGGCACGGCCGTGAAGGGCTTTGAATACCACTCCACCGCCGTTTGGGGGCTGGCCGCGCTGATCGCCAGGGAAATGGGCGACGGGGCCGCCTTTGAAAAGGCCCTGCGCCGCATGGATAGGATGTACGTGCTGGACGCGCAGGACGCGCGATACGGCGCTTACGCCCAGAAGGGGGCCGCGGCCCACGCCTTCGATCAATTGATTCCCCTGCTGGTGAACGCCCTGGCCAGCGGCGGAAACGAATTCCGGGGCATGTGAGGAACATGAACCATTCAGCTATCGCTGAATGGTGCGAATGAAAGCGGAATCAGGATTCCTCTTTCATTCGAAGCATCAATTTCTTGTAAAATGGCATTTTCGCAAGCGAAAACGCTCATTTTACGGCCAGAAATTGATAGAGGAAGCAACATTCTGTTGCTCCTCGGCGACGTACACGCCGCCGCCTGCGGATTACAGTCGGGGGAGTGCCCCCGACACCCCCCCGCTGAAAATGCTGCTTGGTCTCTTTCAAATAAGTGAGTGGTAACGGAACATGAGCAACAATTCGGAACAAAAAACCATTCGATCCAGGCTGGTGAAAATCATCACCGGGGTGCGGCACTGGTTTCACGAATACAACCGCCGCATGAGCAAGATTTATTCCCCCAACTTAGCGGCGCTGACGGGCGCGGCCCTGGTGCTGGTGATGATGCTGTTCACCCTGTTCATCCCGCCCTTTTCGGGGGTGGCGGACGACGGCTCCCTGAACGATATCCTGCTGGGCACGGGCCTGGGCTACCGGGGACAGGACCTCACGTATCCCACGGGGGCTTACTTCGTCCGCGTGTACCTGCATTCCACCTACCTGCCCCAGGGCGTCTCCGCCCACCGGCTGATCATCCGCTTCGCCATGTGGCTGGACGACCAGTTTACCCACGATAACCTGTTCGATATCCGCTTTCTGGCCCTGGTGTACGCCATCCTGTATCTGCCCGCCGTGTACCTGACCATGCGGGGCGTCGCCGCCCGGGTGAAGGTGGCGGCGGAGGCCACCTTCCTGGTCATCATCGGCGCGCTGATCTTGGGGGACGCGGCCATCGTTTCCTATTTTAACAGCCTCTACCCCGAAGCCATGTGGCAAATCTGCCTGGTCTACATGTTAGGCTTTTCCCTGGCCCTCCAGCACAAGGAAACGGGCTGGACCCAAACGGGACTGGTGGGGCTGCTGGCGGCTGGGTGCGTGCTTACGCTTTCTGAATCCCACTGCGTGGCGGTGGGGCTGGTGCTGACGGTTTTCTTCGCCCGCCAGATCATGATGGAGGACCGCACGGTGCAGATTTCCCTGATCGCGGCGGTCAGCGCGGCGGTGATCCTGATCGTGTCCGTGGTGGGCGCCACGGCGGGAACGGATCGGTTTTCGGACGCTTCCAAGATGCACGCCATGACCAACGGCGTACTCCTGCGGGCGGAGGATCCGGCGAAGACCCTGGAGGATTTCGGTATTGATCCCCGGTTTGAAACGCTCACCGATATGTCCAGCTACGGCAATTTCCCCTATGCCCTGTCGGGCAATCCGGATATCCAGCGGGATTTCCTGCCCAAGTATTCCGTGGGCGCCATCCTTGTGCATTATCTCACCCATCCTTTGGCTTACTTCGGCCTGCTGGAGTTAGGAATTCGGGCGGCCTTCCATTCCATGCGCAGCTTCGTGGGCAACTTTGAAAGCGATACGGGGCAGCCGGAACGCGCCGTCAACGGGCAATTGACCAATTACAGCAATTTCAAGGCCAATTCCCTGCCCCAGACCATGGGCTTCCTGCTGATCCTGACCATCGTTTACTGGGTGCTGTTCCGCAAGCGCCGGGGGCTGAACCCCCACAAAGTGAACTTCACCTTCCGGGAAAGGCAAATCATGCTGGATACCTTTCTGCTGCTGCTGTTTACGGGCCTTGCGCACCTGACGGCCATCATCGCCCTGAGCGGCACGGCGGAAATGGAGAGGTACCAAATGCTGTGCGGGGTCTGCATCGACGGCATGCTGCTGCTGTTCGTCGCGGAGATTCTGCATCGCCTGCACATTTTCAGCGCGGAGGAATAATGCTGTGGAAAAAAACAAAGCTGCCAGCCGATTGATCCTGATCCAGGATTTGGGCATCCTGCTTTTCATGCTCAGCATGCTCGGCGCGGCCCTGATCACGGGCCTGACGGACAAAGAGCTGATGTATCAGCACACGGCGCTGATGCTGGCCATGCTGCTTTCCGCCCTGCTGACGGGTCTGCGGGCGCAGGTGGCGGGCACGGTGATCACGGCCCTGTCGGTGCTGGTGTTCACTGTGTACAAGCTGTACGTCCGCTTAGCTTACTTTACCCCCATCGAGTGGACGGCTTACCTGTGGCCCGCGCTGCTGGCGGCGGCCTTAGGCGGCATGTCCATGTTCATTTCGCTGTTCTCCTCCATCGAGGGCATGAACGGCGTGCTGAACAAGCGCTTAGACGAACTGACGGTGATGGATCCCGTCACCGGCCTGGAAAACCTGCGCAGCATGGTGAGCAGCCTGAAAAGGTACATGGCTCTCAGCGAACGCAACGGCACCAGCATGGGCCTGATGATGGTGCGGCTGCGGTACGCCGAGGAAATCAAAAAGGTGCTTACCCGCGCCCAGTTCAACGACCTGCGGCACATCTTAGCCACCGTGATCCAGAATACCCTGCGCTTGGAGGACAGGGTGTTCACCCTGGACGAATTGGGTTCCTTCGGCATCATCTATTTCAGTTTGGAAAACGGCGCGCCCATCGTCAAGAGCCGCATTCTCACCGCCGTGCAGAAGGAAAACATGGTGCCGGAGCTGACCGGCCAGCAGCTCACCGTGGAGGTGAGCGTGGTGTTTAAGCAATACAACGCGGCGCTCGGCAAGGACGCCATGAAGTACATCAGCGAGGTGGAAAAGGAATTTGCCTATGAGGTGTAACCGGCTTGCCGCCCTGCTGCTGGCCCTGCTGCTGGCCCTGCTGCTGGCCGCGCCGCTCATCCCCGCCGGGGCGGAGGAAACGGCGCTTCCCCCGGTCGGCGACGTGCTGGTGGTCTACGCGGAGGAAGCGGATCGGAAGGCGGGGGCGGATAACCTTTCCGCCATTGCCCAGGCGCTGTTTTCCCTCCGGTATACGGCGGATTTTGTGGAGGCCCAGGACGCCGGGGCGGTGATCGGCCGGTATGAACGGGTGATCTGGTGCGATACCGCCGTGTCCGACCGGATGGACGCCTCCGTCTTGACCGGCTACGAGGGCATGCTGCTGGCCCTGGGCCAGGCCCGGGGACTGGAGGCCTTCGGCCTGACCCCCCGGGAGGAATTTTCCGGCAGCTTCATGGGCGTGGCGGAATACGCCTTTGATGACGAAATACTTTTCCGTCATTCCGTATCCGTGCTGAACGCCGGGGCCTTCGACGAGCCATCCTATCAGAGCGGCGTGCTGGCCGCCTCCGGCGGGCAGCTGCCTTTAGCCAGCGGCAGCGGGAACGTGCATTATCTGGCGCTGCAGGATTACACCGATTCCTTTTCCGGCGAGCTGCTGGTGCAGGAAATCGCCCAATGGCTGTGGCCCTACGACGTTCGCATGCCCACCTACACCCAGCACGTGGTGCTGGACGCCGTGTATCCCTTTTATGATCCCTGCCGGCTGCAAACGCTGGTGGAATACATGGTGGAAAACCGGATGCATTTCGTGATTTCCGTCATGCCCGTCTACGATCACGCCGATTATCCCGCCATGACCCAGTTCTGCGAGGTGCTTCGCTATGCCCAGGCCAACGGCGGCGCGGTGATCCTGCACGCGCCCAACACGCAGAACGCCCTGGACGCTTCGGAGCTTTCCCGGCAGCTGACAGCGGCCACCGTGAATTATTGCAGCCAGAACGTGTACCCCCTGGCGCTGGAAATCCCCTCGGAATGGCTGTTTCGGGAAGACCTGCTGCCCATCCTGCGCCGGTACAAAACGCTGTTCCTTTCCGAGCTGGACGCTTTTCCCGCCCACGCGGCGAAGGAATACGGCATGAAGGATTATCTGCCCTCTGGCATCCAGCAGATCGTGCCCGCCCTGAAGCTGGACGAAACGGGCGTCAGCCACGCGGCCCGGTGCGCCACCGCCGTATATTTGGACATGAGCATGACGGAGGACGCGCAGCTTTTCAGCGTGATCGACGCGGTGAAGGACGCGCCCTTTCCCATGCAAAGCCTGTGGGGCATGGAGCAGGCCGTGTACACCGACGAGGGCCATTCCCTCACCTGGGACAAAAATACCCTGCGGGTGGACGGCGCGCAGCGCTTCAACGTGTATTCCCCCACCCCCGAGGGCGAACCCTTCGATTACAAGCGCAACGAGTATTACCGGTTCGTGGCCAACCTGAAGAACCAGAACCAGTTCCTGATCGGGATGAGCATCGTGGTGCTGGTGATTTTCCTGTTCTTAGGCGCCCAGTCCCGCCGGCAGATGCACAGAAGATTCCTGAAACGCGGCTCCCAAAGCACGGGAGGAGATCAACATGTCAGTAGCTGATATCGTATCCATTTACGCCATCGCGGCCATTTGGGCCATGATGATGCTCAACGTGGCGCTGAGCATCGGCGGGTATATCTATATCTACCGGTGCAACAAAACGGACGGCAGCATTCCCCCGCCGGGGGGCAAGTATCCCATGGTCTCCGTGCTGGTGCCCGCCCATAACGAGGCCCTGGTCCTCAAGCGGACGGTGCAGGCGCTGCTGAATTTCGATTACCCCAAGGACAAGTATGAAATCATCGTGGTCAACGACAATTCCAGCGACAACACGGAAGAAATTCTGTCGGAGCTGGCGGCGGCCCATCCCGAAAGCCGCCTCATGTGCATCAGCACCGACAAGGTGGTGGGCGGCACCGGCAAATCCAACGCCCTGAACATTGGCTTTTCCGTGGCCAAGGGTACGGTGATCGCCATTTACGACGCCGACAACACCCCGGAACCCAAGGCCCTGCGCCTGCTGGTGGAAAACCTGCTGGTGGACGATAAATTGGGCGCGGTGATCGGCAAATTCCGCACCCGGAACCGCAACGCCTCCATCCTGTCAAGGTTTGTGAACATCGAAACCCTGTCCCACCAGTGCATGAACCAGGCGGGCCGGTATTTCTTCTTTAAGCTCTGCACCATTCCGGGCACCAATTACGTGATCCGCCGCAGCATCATCGAGCAGGTGGGCGGCTGGGACGTGAAGGCCCTCAGCGAGGACACGGAAATCAGCTTCCGCATTTACCGCATGGGCTATTACATCAAGCTGCTGCCCCAGGCCGTCACCTGGGAACAGGAACCCCATCTGCTGCCCATCTGGTTCAAGCAGCGGGTGCGCTGGGCCAAGGGAAATATTTACGTGATGCTCAAGAACTTTAAGTACACCTTTGACCGCAAGGCCGGCCCCATGCGCCTGGACACCCTGTACTACGCCCTGGTATACAGCGTGATGCTCACCTCCCTGATCGCCTCCGACTTTATCTTCTTAGGCGGCATCCTGGGCACCATCCAGGTGAAGTTGGGCGGGTTTTCCTCCGCCCTGTGGGGCATGGCCATCCTGGTGTTCATCGCCAACGTGATGCTCACCCTCTCCCTGGAAAGAAACGAATTTACCTTGGAATCTTTGGGGCTGGTGGCGCTCATGCTGTTTTCCTACGCCAAGCTCTGGGTGCTGGTGGTGGTCAAGGCCGCCTGGGATTCCATCATGGACGCGCTGTTCAAGCGCGAAGTCAAATGGGATAAAACGGTTCGCTATGTGGAAGGACAATAATCTGGTTTTAGAAAAGGTGATTGAAATGAAGCGAGGATTCCTGATTTGCGCGGCGGTTCTGCTGAGTCTTGTGCTGCTCTGCCCCGTGTGCGGGGCTGAAGGCGGGGCGGCTATGCCCGCTTTCACCCCCTCGGCCACACCGACGGCCACGCCTACACCGACGCCGGAGCCAACACCTACGCCCACGCCAACTCCGACGCCGACGCCAACCCCCACGCCTGATCCCACGGCCACGCCCACCCCGGAAGCGCTTCAGGAAGTATCGCTGATCGACTATGTGTTCGCCAGCGATCCCGAGCTGGCGGGCGAGCCGCTTCGCGTGCGTCCTGAAACGCCGGAAACCCAGCACGTGAAGATTTTCAAGTACAGCGAAAACATCGTGCTGCGGGGCATTTTCGGCCGATCCGGGTACTTTTTCAAGATCCCGGATTATTGGGATACCCGCTACGCCCTGGCCCAGATCGAATACACCGTCAGCCCCATGATCCAGGGCGTGCCCGCCTCCCTGACCTTTTTCATCAACAATCACCCCATTTTCTCCTGCTCCGTGGATTATGAAAACGGCGCGTCCCAGATCGTTTACGTGTCCATTCCCGTGGACATGCTGATAAAAGGCTATAACGAATTCACCGTCACCGGCTACGTGCGGCTTTACGACGACGACGGCTGCTTGGACGATTTTTCCGGCGCCAACTGGATCAGCATTTCCGAAGCCTCCTTTATCGAAACGGGCTACGATCTGGTGGATTTCGGCAGCAAGATCAGCTTTTATCCCTATCCCCTCATTTCCAGCATGGACGATACCGGGGCGGACCTGACGGTGTACGTGCCGGACAAGGCCCTGGAGGAAGAACTGCGCGCCGCGTTCCTTCTGCGGGCGGATTTGGGCAACGAAACCGGCGCGGAGGACCGCATCGGCTTTAAGACCCTGCCCGCCTCCCTGCCCGCCCAGGGCAACGCCCTCATCGTGGCCCAGGCCGACCGCCTGCCGGAGGAAGCGCGCCAAGTCATGCCCGCCGATATGGATTTGAGCCGGGAAGGGGCCTTCGTGTACCTGTACGGCCAGAACGGCAGGTATGTGATGGTCGTTACCGCGTCCAAAGCGGAGGACCTGACCGAGGCGGCCTTCATGCTGCTGGACGCCGACCGCGTGAGCCAGGAAAAATACGACTGGGCTTTCGTTTCCTCCGGCGCGTCCGCCACGGTGCTGGCTTACCGTTCGCAAAACGCCCTGATCGAAAACGGGGAAACCGTCAAGGGCATCACCAACCAGAACGGCATTTATTTCGTGGGCCCCTTTCATCAGGTCAGCAACATTTATCTGCCCTTCTCCGGCGGCTTCGTGCTGGGCGAGGGCGGCAAGATCGAGCTGAAAATGCGTTACAGCGACAACCTGGATTTCGACCGTTCCCTGGTGACGGTCTACTGGGGCGATACTCCCGTGGCCTCCAAAAAGCTGGATCGGGACAAGGCCACCCTGGACATCTTCTCCTTTATGATGCCCTCCGACGTGGTGGGCACCCACGCCTCCACCCTGAAAATCGCCTTCGACCTGGAGGTGAAGGATCTGTACTGCACCAAGCGGGCGGACGAAGTGCCCTGGGCCTACGTCAGCGGCGAATCCACCCTCTACTTCCCCGCGGGCAACGCCAGCGTGTTCGATCTGTCCCTGCGGCCCTATCCCTTCCAGCGCTTAGGCCTGTTCAACAATCTGGCCCTGGTGGTGCCGGATGACATGGACGAAAAGGAATACGCCGTTTTCGGCCGCATCGCCGCCCTCATGGGTACGGACGTTTCGCCCTACGGCACGGTGAGCGTGTGGTACGCTTCCCGTTTCCCCAAGGAAAACCAGAACGCCCACGTGATCGCCATCGGCACGTACCAGGACAACGCCTTCCTGCGCTCCATCAACGATAAACTGAGTTTCCCCTTCGCCAAAGACGGCGCGCGCTTTGCCAACAGCAGCCAATTGCTGCTCAGCGAGCGCTACGCGGCGGAAATCTGCGTGCTGCAATACATCCGTTCCCCCTATCAGGAGGGCCGCGCCATCTTGGCCGTCTGCGCGCCGGACACCCAGGCCCTGTCCCAGCTGGACCGGTACGCCGTAAAGCAGGAAAACACCTGGGCTTTGGCGGGAGACGCTTTCCTGATCGACCGGGATCTGGAAACCAAGAGCTTCCGCTTCCTCAAGGAAGAAGCCATTGAAAAAGCCACCCTGCGGGACCGCCTGGAAAAGAACCGGGACGCCGTGATCTTTACCCTCATCTCCACCTCCGTCATGTTCCTGATGCTGGTGGCCGTCATCCTGATCCTGGTGCGGTACCGCCGCAACCGGCGCGAGGAGGAGAAAAAGTGAAGCTGCGGAAAAACGCATTCTTCTATTTCGCGGTGCTGGTGTTCCTGCTGTGCATGCTGTTTTCCATGGCCTGCGTATTCAACCGCTTGGGCGCGGGGCAGGAATACCCTTACCTGCTGAAAGGAGCCTGGATCTTAGGCGCGCTGGCGCTGACCCTGGCGCTGCTGGGCGCGTGCGCCCTGTGGGCGCGCCTGGACGTGAGCCAAAAGCTCCGGCGTTACCCCGGCCCGGCCCTCGCGGCGGAATACCTGCTGGCCGCGCTGCTTTTGCTGGCAGGGGCATTTCTTCGCTATCAGGTGATCCGATCTCTGCCCATGGAGCCGGATTCGGACTATAAAACCTATTATGAAATGGCGGTGCTGCTGCACCGGGGCACCCTGGTGGAAGCGGGCGTGGGCTATTGCGATTACGTGTCCATGTTCCCCCACGTGTTCGGCTATCCCTGGGTGCTGGCCTGGATGCTGGGCGTTTTCGGCGAAAGCGTACATACCGCGCTGATGTTCAATTTGGTGCTGGAGGTGGGCGTGTGTCTGGTGGCCTGGCGCATCGCCCGGCTGCTGGGCGGCAGGCTGTGCGGGTTGGTTTCCCTGGCCGCCGTTTGCTTCCTGCCCTCCAATATTCTGTACAGCAATCTGGTGGCCAGCGAACCGCTGTTTACCCTGGTGCTGCTGCTGGGCGCGTGGCTGTTCGCCCTGTCCTTGAAGGATTCGGAACGCCAGAAACGGCATCCCTGGCTGTGCGCCGGGGAGCTGACAGCCATGGCGGCGGTGCTGGCCTTCGGCTCCTTTATCCGGCCCATGGCGGTGATTTTCCTGATCGCGGCGGTCATTTGCCTGCTGCCCACCAGGAAGGAGCTGCCCTCTCTGCCCCGGAACGATATTCCCCTGGGCCTGCGGCTGACGAACCGGGGCGTCAAGCGCTGCGCCCTGGTCTGCGCCGTGTATTTCGGCCTTTCCGGCATTTTCACCATGGCGACGGGCTACGCCGTCAACCGGCAGCTTGCGGGCAGCGCCTCCTACGGCTATAACCTGCTGGTGGGCCTGAACCTGCAAAGCTACGGCGGCTGGAACGAGGACGACGCCAATTACCTCTACGCCGCCCTGGAAGCCACGGGTTCCGCCCAGGAAGCCCAGCTCATGTGCCGAGACATGGCCCTGGAGCGGCTGAAGGTGGATCCCCGGGCGCTGCTGGACCTGTTCGTGCATAAATTTGAGGTGCTTTGGGGCAACGACGACTTCGGCGCATCCTGGAACATCCTGTTCCTGGATCAGCAGGGCACCCTGACGCCGGAAAGGGAAAGCTTCCTGTACCGGATGATGGACGTGAGCGACCTGTATTATCTGGTGCTGCTGTTCGCCGCCGGGGTGTACGGCTGCCTGTGCCTGCGCCGGGGGCCGGACGCCATGTACGCATGCCTTTTGCTTTTCTGCGGCACCGCCGGGCTGCATCTGTTTGTGGAAAACCAGAACCGCTATCATTACCACGCCCTTGCCCTGCTCTGCATGATGAGCGGCATGTCCGTCAGGGAAGTGATGGCCCTGGTGCGCCAGTCCGTCATGGACCGTCTGGAGAGAAAGCGGCGGGAAGCGGCGGAAATGGCGGCCCGGGCTTCCCGCGTACTCATGCTCCAGCAGGAGGAAGCGGATCGGGCGCGGCTGCGCGCCGAAGCGCTCCACGCCCAGTTTGATATGGGCGCGGCCATCCGGGAAGGGCATATCCGCATCGTGGCCAGCGAAGGCGTGGCCATGAGCGACCCCGCGCCGCTGAAGGTGCCCGCCGATCCCCCGCAGCCCCCTCCCGTTCCCGGCGCCGTTCCGGAGCAGCCCGCCCCGGGGTCGGAAGAAAACATCCCCGCGGAGGAAACGCCCGCTCCCGCCAAGAAAGCCCACGGAAAAAAAGGAAAAAAACGATAAAACACAGGCCGCTTTTTCGTCCAGTCGCATCTGGCGAAAGGAGAAGAAACCATGCTATTTAACTCCCTGTCCTATCTGATTTTCTTTCCCGCCATCGCCATGGCGTATTTCCTGATCCCCTGGCAGAAGGTGCGCAACGCGCTCCTGCTGATCGGCAGCTATTACTTTTACATGTGCTGGGATCCCCGCTTTATCCTGCTCATGTTAGGCTGCACCCTGGTTACGTACCTGGACGGGCTGTTCATCGACATTTCCCGCCGGGAGGACAAGGAGGGCGTGGCCCCGGAAAAGCGCCGCACGGGCCGGGCCACCCTGTACACCACCGTCACCATCATTTTCACCCTGTCCGTGGTGGCCTGGTTCAAATACGCCAATTTCCTGACGGAAAGCACGGTTTCCCTCTTTGCTCTGGTGGGCGTCCAGTTAAAGCTCCCCAAGCTGAATATCGCCCTGCCGGTGGGCATTTCCTTCTTCACCTTCCAGTCCTTAAGCTACGTGATCGACGTGTACCGGGGCAAAACGAAGGCGGAAAAGAATTTCTTCCGCTACGCGCTGTTCGTGTCCTTCTTCCCCCAATTGGTGGCCGGGCCTATCGAGCGCAGCAGCAACCTGCTGGGGCAGTTCCAGGAAAAGCATGCCTTTGATTCCCGGGAAGCCGCCAAGGGCTTCATGCTCATGATCTGGGGCTACTTTATGAAGGTGGTGGTGGCCGACCGGGTGGCCATGCTGGTGGATCAGATTTATAACTACTACGGCTCCTACGAGGGCGTGATCCCCATTTTGGGCACTGTGCTGTTCGCCGTGCAGATTTACTGCGACTTCAACGGCTACACCACCATCGCCATCGGCTCGGCCCAGGTGATGGGCTTCCATCTGATGCAGAACTTCAAGGAACCTTATTTGGCCACCTCCGTGGCCGATTTCTGGCGGCGGTGGCACATTTCCCTCACCAGCTGGTTCCGGGATTACATCTATTTCCCCCTGGGCGGCAGCCGCTGCGCCAAATGGAAGCGGTACAGGAACATCATGATCGTGTTCCTGGTCAGCGGCCTGTGGCACGGCGCGGCGTGGACCTACGTGATCTGGGGCGGCCTGAACGGCGTCATGCAGATCGTGGGCGATATGCTCAAGCCCATCCGGGAAAAGGCCCTGGATAAGCTCGGCGTCAATCGGAAATCCTTCGGCCACCGGCTGGCCCAAATGCTGCTCACCTTCATCCTGGTGGATATCGCCTGGGTGTTTTTCCGGGCCACGGATCTTGCCTCCGCCATCCACATCATCAAATCCTCCTTCGTGTGGAATCCCTGGCTGCTGGTGGACGGCACGCTGTACACCCTGGGCCTTGAGCGGGCGGATTTCTGGCTGATGGTGCTTTCCATTCTCATTCTGCTCTTCGTGGATATCCTGCATGAAAAAGGCGTTTCCATCCGGGATTCGCTTTTGGCCTGGCCGCTGCCCCTCCGGTGGGCGGTGATTTACGGCGCTCTGTTCTGGATTTTGCTCTTTGGCGTTTACGGCCCCGCCTTCGACGCCGCCAGCTTCATCTATTTCCAGTTCTGACGCCAAGGGCTGACCGGGAGGATCAATGCAATGAAAAACATCCTGAAAAAAGCGGGAAAGGGCATCCTGTTCGTGCTTGTTTTCCTGGCGATCGGCGCACTGCTCATGTGCGTAATGGAATTCAAGTACGAGGACGGCACCCTGCCCGTACACAATTATTATTCCCTGCCCAAGGACACCGTGGACGTGCTGATTTTGGGCACCTCCCACGCGGGCATGAACATCAGCACCAAAACCCTGTGGGACGAATACGGCATCGCGGGCTACCGCTTCTGGGGCAGTATCCAGCCCATCTGGAACACCTATTATTATTTGCAGGAAGCCTTAAAGTACCAGACCCCCAAGGTGGTGCTGCTGGACGCTTACAGCCTCACCTTCCAGCAGGAATACGGCGCTTATCCCGTACAGGTGAAAAATACCATCGCCCTGCGGCTGTCCAAGGAAAAGGTGGAAAACATCTGGGCCAGCGTGCCGGAGGAGGACCGCGCGTTCATGCTCTTCGGCTTCTCCACGTATCACAACCGGTATACGGAGCTGACCCAGGAGGATTTTGAATACTTTCCCTGGGACAGCCATCAGGACATACAGATGTACTCCACCGAAACGTCCGATAAGGTGTATCCCATCACGGTGCTGGACCCGGACGCCACCCAAGGGGAAGAAGCCCTGGGAGAAAAAGAGGAAAAATACTTCCGCATGCTGCTGGATTACTGCCGGACGAACGGCGTCAAGCTGGAGGTCGTGGCCGCGCCCTACGAGCTTTCCGCCGCGGAACAGCAGAAATTTCGCCGGGTGGCCTCCATCGTGGCGGAATACGGCTTTGATTTCACCAACTTCAACGACAGCTACGCGGAAATCGACATCGATCCCTTGCAGGATTTCCTCGACCCCGGCCATTTCAACAAATTCGGCCTGCCCAAATATGCAAGGGCCATCGCCGAGCTGCTGAAAAGCAAGCACGACCTGCCCGACCGGCGGCAGGATCCCAACCACATCTGGAATCAAACCAGCACGCTGGCGTCCACCCCCGCCTACGCCGCCACGGAACAGTTCCAGGGCGACGGCATCCAGGATTACAGCGATACGGGCTATCGGCTCTATGAAAACCCCCTCGCTTCCTGGACGCTTTGCACCGAATTCACCCTCCCCGAAACCGGGGATAACACCCGCGTGGTCATGGCCTGCTTTAACGACGTGCCGGGCATGGGCGGCTTCCGGGTCTGCCGGGCGGTGAACGGAAAGATGGAAATCACCATCGGCGCTACCATGACCATCCGCGTGGCCGACCCGGAGGACGTGATCCGTCTGGTGGTGGTGAAAAAAGGAAAGGCCTTCACCATTTACGTGAACGGAAACGTGGTGGAGGACGTGAAGCTGATCGACTCCGAGCTGAACGCCTACGAAGGCTCGCTGCTCTTGGGCTGCGAGGTGAGCGCCGAGGGACGGCGCATGCATTTCGGCAAGACCCTGATCCGCGATTTGGTGATTTATGATTCCGCCCTGGGCGAAGCCGACGCCCTGGCCTGGGAGCCCCAGCAGCTGCCCCTGGCGGAAAAGGCGGCTTACATGAAGGAAGTCACCCGGGACGATCTGATCCTGTCCCTGGAGAATCGCTTCGTGGGCGACGGGCAGGAATACGTGGATACCGGCTGCATGCTCTTTGACGATCCCGAAAGCTCCTTTACGCTGCTCAGCCAGATCGAACCCCGGATCGAGGCGGGCGATACCGTCTATTTCTCCTGTTTCTCCGAGGAACCGGGGGCCTATCGCGGGCTGCTCGTGCGAAAAATCGGGGAAGATACCCTGAACGTGATTTACGGCGCGGGCACCGGAGTGAACCTGACCCTGCCCAAGGACGCGCCCTCCCGCTTGGCCGTGGTGAAGGACCGTTCCGCCTACACCGTATATCTGAACGGCGAAAAGGTGCTGGAACAGAACGCCAGCCCGTGTACGGCCTATAACGGCACCTTCCTCATCGGCGCACAGACGGACGCCTCGGGCAACATTTTCCGCGTGTCCGGCACCACCGTGTACAACCTGGATGTATACCGGGGGCTGATGGCGGAGGAACAGATTCTGGCCTGGCGGCCCGAACCCCTGGCCGAAGCACCCCGGGATCCCGGCATGGACGTGACCTATACCCTTTCCCCCAGCTTCGTGGGCAACGGAAAGAGCGCCTATGTGGACACGGGCCTCAAGCTGTACGACAACGCCGAAAAGGATTGGACCCTCACCTTCCTGCTGGATCGGGTGACGGTGCGCAGGGGCAGCGTGATTTCCTGCTTTGACGAAACCCCCGGCAAATATAGGGGGCTGCTGGTGCGGCAGACCAGTGATACCGTGTTCTCCTTCATCCTCGGCTCGGAATATGTGGAAGTGGAAATCCACCCCGCGGATCAGGTCATCCTTTCCCTCGTGAAGGAGGGCAATCATTACCGCGTTTACCTGAACGGCGTCCTGGAAGCGGAAAAGGACTGCAAAATCGCTTCCTACCTTGGCAATCTGTATATCGGCTGCGAACGGAACCAGTACGGGCGGCCCTTCCGCTTCTCGGATATTTCCGTCCGGCGGCTGGAGGCCGTCAGCGAGGCCCTGACCGATGAAACGGTGCTGGCCCTGCATCAGGCCTGGAAAGAAGAAACGAAATGATCAAAAGGCTGAAAGGATGGTTTGTCGCTTCATCCGGCCGTTTGCCCGCGCTGGCGGCCTTTGTTTGCGCTGCCCTCTGCCTGGCGATCGGCTTTGTCAGGGAACCCCGCCTGTACGCCATCGACTTCGGGCAGTACGAAATCATCCTGTCCCAGTGCGGGCTGACCTGGACGCCGGAGGATATGGCCCTGGGGAATTTGCAGTACGTGCGGCCCCTGGCCGCGTTCAGCTATGCCCATTTTTCCTGGGCCTCCCTCCTGTCCCCCGGGGCCAGCGGCAGCACCGTGTACGCGGTGGCCCTGGTGCGGCTGTTCACCGAACCCTTCGGCCTGCCCTTTTCCATCGACGCCCTTTCCTTCGTATGGGCGCTGCTGCTGGCCCTGGCCGCGGGGCTGATCACCGGAACCCTGCGCGAAAAGCTGCCCCGGGCCTGGATGCTTCCCGCGCTGATCCTGTGCCTTGTGTATACGGACGGCAACTTCTGCGCCATCTTCCGCAGCCTGTACCCCGAGGCGGCGGCCATCGTGTTTTCCCTGCTGTTTATCGCTGCGGCGCTCCGGGCCTTCTGCCTGGACGAAAAGCGCCGGGTCAAATGGCTTTTCCCCCTGGCGTTCCTCTCCATTCTGCTGCTCAAATCCCTGTCGCCGCTCATCGTGTTCCTGCCCCTGGTGCTGGCGGTGAACGGCTGGCTGATTTATTCCTGCCGCAAGGGCCTTGCCCGGAAAATCATTTTGCTGGTGCTGACGGCGGCGGTGCTGTTCAGCGGCGTGGGCAGCGCCGTTCAGCTGGTGGGCGGCGACGTGGACTATTTTTCCAACGCCTCCCTGTATGAATCCGCCTTCAACGCCCTGCTGCGGGAAGCGGACGATCCCGAGGCCATTTTGTGGGAATGGGGGCTGGATAGCAGCTATCTGCCCGACGTGGGAAAATCCTTCTACGAACCCCAGGAAAGCTACGTTCACTATCCCCGGGACGAGCAGGAAGCGGAAAAGCTGTTTTCCCGTCTGTCCACCGAAAAAATCCTGAGCGCTTACCTCTCCCGCCCCGGCCTGCTTTTCAAGGCGCTGTGTACCCGGGAGCTGTGGGGCGGAAAGGGCTTTGAAAACACCCGGAACAGCACTCTGACCCCCAACGAAAAGGGCTTTTCCGCCGCGCGGACGGAGGGCGGCGTGCTGCCCTTCCTATGGAAGGTGCTGCCGCTGAACTGGGCGGGCTTTTTCCTCATTCAGCTTTTGCTGACGGTCTTCTGGGCGGCGCGCGCCATCCGGAAACGCCGCATGGGGGCGGGGCTGATCGCCCTGTTTTCCCTTTGCTCCACCCTGTTTTTGCCCTTCGCCCTGATTTTGGACGGCTACGCCCAAAGCCAGCAGTACATGCTGTATCAGACCTTCCTGACCGCGGCGCTGCTGACGGAGCTGCTGTGCATGACCATTTACAGCCTGCCCCTGGCCGTTCAATGGTTCACCCAATATATGGAAGAACCCTACGTGGTGGCCGCCTCTCCCCTCCCCGTGCGCAGTATGGACGGCCCGGCCCCCCGCCCGCTTCAAACGCTGAACCGCTGGGCGGAAATCCTCAGCAACCGTCGCTATCCCTTCCTGCTGCTCACCGGCCTGGTCTGCGCCGTCCTCCTGACGGCGATATACCTGCCCGCAAACCATCCCGCCTCCGTCAACAACGGCGACTATGGCCGCATGATGGAGCAGTTGGACATCACCTGGGACAGCATGACGTATTTCGACACCGGCAGCCAGGCCGGACGCTACGCCATCGAGGATTACGCCTATACCAGCGGCTTTGATTTCCTCAAGCTCACTCCCTTAAAGCCCACCTACAGCCTGTACTGGTTCGCGGGGCTTCTGCGCCTGCTGACGGAGCCTTTGGGCTTAGGCTTCAGCACCTATCTGCTGGCCTGGCTCATGGGGCTGATCATGCTGGTCTGCGTGCTGCAAATCCTCCGCGATCTGTTCCCCCTGCTGGGCAAATGGATCGTGCCCGCCGCCGCCCTGCTCATCCTTATGCTGTTCAACGAAACCTACCTCACCTGGTTCAACAGCCTCTTCGGCGAGGGCAGCATCCTGCTGGGCGTGCTGCTTTCCGTCATGTGTACGGTGCATCTTTGCGTGATGCCCCGGAAAAAAAGCTGGAAACGGCCCGCCTGGCTGCTGGGGCTGTTCCTGTCCCTCAACATCCTGATCACCGCCAAATCCCAGATGGTGATGGCCGCGCCGGGAGCCGTGGCGCTTTTCCTGATCCTGTGCTGGTACCACCGGCCCCACCGCTACGACCTACAGGCCATTCAGGCCCTGGTGTGCCTGGCCCTGTGCGGCGTGCTGGCCGTTTCCACCTTCGGCGTGTATCAAACCGACCGCACCGAGGACAGCGTATCCCAGAAGCATACCATGTGGCAGGCGTATTTCTACGGCATCTTCATGATTTCCGACGATCCCATCGGCGATATGGAGGCCTTAGGCGTGGATACCGCCATGGCCCCGGACATCGGCAAATACGTTTCCTTCGGGGACGATATGGATTACGTGTACAAGCCCCTCTCCGACGAAGCGCAGAAGGGATTCTTTGACCACGTGAGCATGCTGACCATCGTGAAATGGTACCTGACCCATCCCGCCAAGCTGTGGTACATGCTGGATCACGCCGCCAGCGAATCCAAAGCCCTGTATACCGGCTTCCGCGTCTACGTGGGCCAGGATTATTCCGACCTGAACCACGACGAGGTGAACGGCTGGAACCTGTGGCCGAGCTGGCGCTCCTGGCTCACGCCGGGATCGTTCTTGGGCTATATCCTGTATTACGGCGCGCTTGTGATCCTGTGCGTCTGGTACATCCTGCAAAAGGACCGCCCCCAGTGGAAACGCATGCTTTGCGCCGTGCCCCTGTTCCTGATCGTCACCGGCGTGCTCCAGTTCCCCCTGTCCGTTCTGGGCAACGGCTTTGCGGACAACCAGAAGCAGCTGTTCTGTTTTTCCCTCTGCCACGATCTTTTGCTGGGCGGCGCCCTGCTTTTGGCCGGCCGTTTCCTGCTTCGCCTGCCCGCCGCCCTGGCGGAGAGAAAGCCGGGGCGGAAAACAGGCAAAAGGAAGATGCCAGCCCGATAAATAATGTGGTTTTTCTCTATATCCGCCGCCGGAATCCCCCATCCGTTTTCATTGCCCCATTGCATTTATTGGAGAAAAAGTATATAATAGAGCGTGAAATGGGAAAGTTCGGCCCCGGAGGCCGCCGCCCATGTCATCATCAGATTTTATTGAAAAGGAGATACATCGCATGAACATCGTCAAGAAGCCCAACGGAAATCAGCTGACCATCGCCCTGGAGGGCCGTCTGGACACTACCACCTCCCCCCAGCTGGAAAACGAACTGCGCACCGCCCTGAACGGCGTTTCTGAATTCATCCTGGATCTGGACAGCCTGGACTACATCTCTTCCGCCGGCCTGCGGGTGCTGCTCTCCGCGCAGAAGGTGATGAACAAGCAGGGCAAAATGGTGATCCGCAACGTGAAGCCCGAAATCATGGAAATCTTCGACGTAACAGGCTTCGTGGATATCCTGAATATCGAAGCATGACGCATTTCCGCCCCATCGAGCTGAAAGACAAGCCCTGGATGGACGCCTGCCGAGACGTGCGCCGGAACCCGTTTTCGTCGCTCTCTTTTCCCTGCCTTTACGCCTGGAAAAACACCTACGGCTTCTCCGTCACCGGTGACGAGGATTTTTTCGCGGTTTACAGCCAGCACGATCACGCCTATTACTGTCCCTGCGGAAAAAAGGAAAAGTGCTTAGCCTTCGTTGAGCGGGCATGCCGCGAAGAAAAGAACCCCCACTTTCTGTACCTCACCCGGGAACAGGGCGAGGAACTGAAACAGCTCGGGTTACATCTTATCCTGCGGGACGATTTAAGCGAGTACGTTTCCTCCGCGCCCGCTCTGGCGCTGGAGGAGGGGCACCATATGCCCCACAGCTTCCGCAACAAGGTGCGGCATTTTCAAAGGCACATGCCTTATACCGTGCGCCCCATGACGGAAGATGATCTGCCCTCCCTGCTGGACATGGCCCGCACCGCCGAAGCGGAACGCCGGGGAAACGTGGACGACTGGAACGTGCTGGAGCTGGAATTGGAAGCCTTCGCCGCGCTGGGCATGAGCGGCGTGTGTCTGGAAACGGAAGAGGGGCAGAGAGCCTTCCTGGTGGGCTATGAGAACACCCCCGAGGAATACACCATGACCACGCCCAAGCACGATGCTTCCCTGCCGGCCCAGACCACGGCGGTGCTGATCCACGAGATGGCCCGCATCGTGAAGGACCGCTATCCCCTGATCAACCTGGAGGAGGATTTGGGCATTTCGGGCCTTCGGCAGGCAAAAATCCTGTACAACCCGGTGGACCGGCTGAACGTATACGAGGCGATCAGGTGAAGAAGAATCTGTGGATCCCCCGACAAATGTTTTACCGCGTGCTGTGGCCCGCGCTCATATCCGCCGTGGCGCTGGCTGTGGCGGATATTGCCGACGCCCTGGTCGTCGGCGCGCGGGTGGGCGAAAGGGGCCTGGCCGCCATCGGCATCGTCACGCCGGTTTACATGATCTATAACCTGATCGGCTACGGTTTTTCCACCGGCGGCTGCGTCACCCACGGCAAGCTGACCTCCGCCGCCCGGAATTACGACGCCCTGTGCCATTTCCGCACCCTGGCGGCGTGGCTGCTGGGCATTTCCGCGGTGATCGCCGTGGGCGGCAATCTGCTGATGATGCCCCTGCTTTCCATGCTGGGCGTGGACGGCAGCCGTCCGGAGCTGCTGGCCCTGTGCGAAGCCTACGCCCGGCCCATGATCGCCGCCGCCCCCGTTTTCATGCTCAATTTCATCCTGTACGATTTCGTGCGGTGCGACGACGGCGTCCGGCTGGCCTCCCTGGGCTTTTCCCTGGGCTGCGCCGCAGACCTGGCGCTGAACATCGTGCTGGTGCTGATCCTGGACATGGGCGTGCTGGGTTCCATCATCGCCACCGTGGCGGCCCAGGCAATCAGCGTGATCGTAATGAGCATCCATTTGTTCACCGGCCGGGGCGTGCTGCGCCTGATGGCCATTATGCGGGCGGTGGCCGATCCCAAGGAAATCCGCAAAGAGGTGTTTTCCTCCCTCACCATTGGCTTTTCCACCTCCATACGCTATGTGTTTCAGTTTCTGTTCCTGCCCCTGGGCAACCGCCTGCTGCTGCGCGCGGGGGATTTGGGCATCATCGACGGCGACCTGTACGTGGCCGTGTTTGACGTGGTGATGAACGTTTCCTACGTGTCCTCCTCCGTGTTCCAAGCGTCCTCCGAAACCATGCAGCCTCTGGCCTCCGTATTTTCCGAGGAGCACGACCGGGACAGCCTGAAATGCGTGCTGCGCCTGGCTTTGGGGTGGGGCCTGGCTCTGGGCGCGGCCCTGGCCGGGCTGCTGGCGCTGTTCGCCGGGCCGGTTTCCTCCTTCTTCGGCGTCACCGAAAATGCGTCCCAGGCCGTGTCCGTCCCCGCCATCCGCATTTTCTGCCTGAGCGCGCCCATGGGCGGCTGCCTCATCATCCTGATGGGCTTCTATCAGTCCGTGGGTGAAAGCAAGCTGAGCAGTCTGATCACGCTGATGCGCAGCGCCCTGTTCCTGCTTCCCATCGCGTTCGTGTTCGGCATGTTCTATCCCGCCGGGTTCTGGTGGCTGTTCCCCGCCTGCGAGGCGGCGTCCCTGCTGCTGCTGGGCATGGTGACCCATTTCCGGAGAAAAATCGTCAGGGACGCGGATATTCCCGTATTCAGCGCGGTCATGGATAACGGCGACCACGAGCTGCAGCGGGTGATGGAGGGGATCGAACGCTTCTGCGAGGAGCAGGAATTCCCCATGAAAAAGGCGATGCAGCTTCAGCTGGCCGCCGAGGAGCTGTGTCTTGTCACGCTGGAGAAAGCCTTCACCGGCAAGCCGGAGGAATACATTCAGGTGACGCTGTGCGAGGAAAAGAACGGCGATTTTTCCCTCCGCATCCGCAACAGCGCGCCGTATTTCAATCCCCTGGACATGAAAATGGGCCGTCTGCAGCAGGACGCCAAGGAAGAATTTTTGGATTCCATCGGCGTCATGATGGTCAAAAAGCAGGCCAAGGCGCTGTATTACCGGAATTACGAGGGCTTCAATGTGGTGCTGGCAATCCTGTAACCGTTCCACGCAAAGGAGAATAGGGTATGGCGCGTAACCAAAAAGGCTGGGTATCCCTGACGGTAAAACTGAACGTACTGATCCTGGCGATCACCATTCTGTTGGCCGGGGGCCTGACGTTGATCGCGTATCAGGTCAACAGCGAACGGGTGGATCGGTACTATAAGCAGACCACCTCCGAAGCCGCCTCCGCCATCGCCGCTTTTGTGGACGGGGATTATCTCGCCCATTTCAAAGAAAGCATCGCCTCGTCGGATTTCCAAACCCTGCGCTACGCCGCCGTGGGGGCGGAAGACGAGGAAATGATCCGGCAATGGCTGGTGGATCAGGGCCTGTACGACAATTTTCAGAAAATCAGCGATGATTTGGTGCTGTACCGGCGGAAGCTGGACGCCAAATACATTTATCTGCAATCCCTGCAGGGCAATATCAGCGTGAATCTGATCGACCCGGACGAAGATTTGCTGTATATCGGCAGTATCGAAATATCGCCCGAAGAATTTGAAGCTTATCAGGGCAACGTGCACATTGATCCCACCGTGTCCACCACCGAGGAATTTGGCTGGCTGTGTTCCGCCTATGAGCCCGTGGTGGATTCCCAGGGCAACGCCATCGCGATCCTGGGCGTGGATATCGACATGAACGACGTGATGGAGGAGCGGCAGGTTTTCCTGATCGACATGCTGCTCTTCGCGGCCGTGCTGATGGTGGTGGCCGTGGGCGTGAGCATCGTGCTGATGCGCAAAATGGCCACCAAGCCCCTGTCCATGCTCTCTCAGGCCACCATGAGCTTTGTGGACGGAGAAAACGGCTATACCAAGGACGACGTGATCAGCCTGCCCATCCGCTCCAAGGACGAAATCGGCGATCTGTACCGGGAGATTCGCACCATGGAAAGCCGCATGGTGGAGTACATGGACAACCTGACCCACATCACCGCCGAAAAGGAGCGCATCGGCGCGGAGCTGAACATCGCCACCCAAATACAGGCGGACATGCTGCCCCGCATTTTCCCGCCCTTCCCCGACCGGCACGAATTTGACCTGTACGCCACCATGCACCCCGCCAAGGAAGTGGGCGGCGACTTCTACGACTTCTTCCTGGTGGACGACGATCACATCTGTCTGGTCATGGCGGACGTATCCGGCAAGGGCGTGCCCGCCGCCCTGTTCATGGTGATCGCCAAGACTCTCATCAAGAACCGGGCGCAGATGGGCGACAGCCCGGCGGAGATCCTGACCAACGTCAACGAGCAATTGTGCCAGGGCAACGACGCGGAGCTGTTCGTCACCGTGTGGCTGGCCGTGATCCAGCTTTCCACCGGCAAGGGCGTGGCCGCCAACGCGGGGCACGAGCATCCCGTGATCAAGCGAAAAAACGGCCAGTATGAAATGGTGGTTTACCGCCACTCCCCCGCCGTGGCGACCGTGGACGGCATTCGTTTCCGGGAACACACCTTTGAATTGAACCCCGGCGACAGCCTGTTCGTTTACACCGACGGCGTGCCGGAGGCCACCAATTCCCGCAACGAGCTGTTTGGCACAGACAGGATGCTGTTTTCCCTCAACCGCTATCCCAACGCCAGTCCGCAGGAGCTGCTTCAGACGGTTCGCGGCGATATTGATGCTTTTGTAGGCGGAGCGCCTCAGTTCGACGATATTACCATGCTGAGCTTTCAGTATGCGGGAACGGAGGAAAAAAAGGTGAACGAGCTTACCCTTGAAGCCAGGGTGGAAAACCTGGATGAAGTGCTTGCCTTTGTGGACAGCCACCTGGAGCAGCTGGACTGCCCCCTGAAAGCCAAAATGCAAATCGACGTTGCCGTGGAAGAGCTGTATGTGAACATCGCTCACTACGCTTACAATCCCGCCGTCGGCTCGGCCACCGTCCGGGTGGAGGTGCTGCAGGATCCGCTGGCCGTGTCCATCACCTTCATTGATCACGGCATTCCTTACGACCCGCTGAAAAAGCCCGACCCGGACGTGACCCTGTCCGCCGAGGAAAGGGCCATCGGCGGCTTAGGCATCTACATGGTGAAAAAGAGCATGGACGGCATCGACTACGAATACAAGGATGGGCAGAACATCCTGCGCATTCAGAAAAACATCGGCTGAACCATGCGCAAAACCCCCGTCTCAGCGTTTGCTGAAACGGGGGTTTTGTTATTCGTTTATTTTGTGGTCAGCAGCTCCCCGTACCCCGGGAAGGGCCACAGGCGCTTGTCCACAATGGTTTCCGCCTCGTCCACCGGGCCGCGCAAGGCCTGCATGCAATGGAAAATGCGGTCGCGGCAGTACCGGGCCTGGGCCAGGGCGTCCTCATTCGCGTCAAAGCCCTGCACGGCCTGCTCCAGCTCCCTGGTCTTTTCGCTGATGGCGCCGGTCAGGCCGGTCAGGCGGCGCACAAGGTTCGTTTCGCAGCTCAGGTCTAAATCGGCGCAGAACTGCCGCTTGGCCGAAGCGTCCCGGGCCACCTGGCCGGAATAGGCCAAAATTGCGGGCAGGATCTCCTGGTTCACCATATCCAGCATGGTGTGGGCTTCGATGGAAATGACCTTGCAGTAGTTTTCCAGCTGAATGTCATAGCGGCTGTTCAGCTCCTGGCGGGTATACACCCGCTGGCGCTCGAACAGGGCGATGTTTTCTTCCGAAATCAGGTACGGCAGGGCGTCCGGGGTGGAGGGCAAATCGAGTAAGCCCCGTTCGTGAGCTTCCCGCTTCCATTCGTCGGAATAATTGTTGCCGTTGAAAATGACGCGCTTGTGGTTGGTGATGGTGTCCACCACGATCTGCTCCACCTCGGCGCGGATATCCACCGCCGCCTCTAACTTTTCGGCGAATTCCATCAGCACGTCCGCCACGATGGTGTTGATGACCACGTTGGCTTCGGCGATGGACATGGAGGAACCTAAGGAACGGAACTCGAACTTGTTGCCGGTAAAAGCGAAGGGCGAGGTGCGGTTCCGGTCGGTAGTGTCCTTGGGAATGCGGGGCAGGGTGGTCACGCCGATGTTCATGTCCATCCGTTCCCCTGCCACGTAAGCGTTATGATGCTCGATGGCGTTCAGAATGGCTTCCAGCTCGTCCCCCAAGAACATGGAAATGATGGCGGGGGGCGCTTCGTTGCCGCCCAGGCGGTGATCGTTGCCCGCCCCGGCCACGGAGATGCGCAGCAGATCCTGGTGCAAATCTACAGCCTTGATCACCGCCACCAGGAACAGCAGGAACTGTGCGTTTTCGGCGGGGGTCTCCCCCGGCTCCAGCAGGTTCACACCGGTATCGGTACTCATGCTCCAGTTGTTGTGCTTGCCGCTGCCGTTGACCCCGGCGAAGGGCTTTTCATGCAGCAGGCAGGCGAACCCGTGCTTCCCGGCCACCCGCTTCATGATCTCCATGGTGAGCTGGTTGTGGTCGGTAGCCAGGGTGCTGGTGGTGAAAATGGGGGCCAGCTCATGCTGGCAGGGGGCGGCCTCGTTATGCTCCGTTTTGGCGGACACGCCGAGCTTCCACAGCTCCTCGTCCACCTCGCGCATGAAGGCGGCCACACGAGGCTTCAGGTTGCCGAAATAATGGTCGTCCAGCTCCTGGCCCTTGGGAGGCTTGGCCCCGAACAGGGTGCGGCCGGTATAGATCAAATCCTTGCGCTTGTAATACAGATCCCGGTCGATCAGGAAATATTCCTGCTCCGGCCCCACCGTGGCGCTGATCTTTTTCACGTCGGGATGGCCTAACAATTGCAGCACCCGCCGGGCCTGACGGTTCAGGGCCTCGTTGGAGCGCAGCAGCGGCGTTTTTTTGTCCAGGGCGTGGCCGCCCCAGCTGCAAAAGGCCGTGGGGATGCACAGCGTCCCGTCCTTGATAAAGGCGTAGCTGGTGGGATCCCAGGCCGTGTATCCCCGGGCCTCGAAGGTGGCGCGCAGGCCGCCGGAGGGGAAGGAGGAGGCGTCCGGCTCGCCCCGCACCAGCTCCTTGCCGCCGAATTCCATAATGGCCCCGCCGCCCTCGATGGGCGAAAGGAAGGAATCGTGCTTTTCGGCGGTGATGCCCGTCATGGGCTGGAACCAGTGGGTGTAATGGGTGGCGCCCTTTTCGATGGCCCAATCCTTCATGGTGTTGGCCACCACGCTGGCCACCTGGGGATTCAGGGACTTTCCTTCCGCGATGGTGCGGTGCAGCGCCCGATAGGTCTCCTTGGGCAAACGCTGCCGCATCACCGCGTCGTTGAACACCAGGCTGCCGAACGTTTCCTGTAAATTCATGAGAACCTCCATCCAAAGCGACGCGAACCCCGCCGCGCCGGTAAAATACGTTGAAATTATATGCCTTTTTAATAGATTTTGTCAACAGAAAAACGGAGCCGACCGCGCGCACGCGGCAGACTCCGAAAGGCTTTTTATGCAGATCAGATCAGCCTGGCCCGAACCACGTCCTTGAGCTTGCCCAGGGCGGCCAGCAGGGTTTCGTCGGGGTGCTGCACCAGCTCCAGCACGGTGACGGCGTATTCGCCCCGGCTCTTGTTCAGCATGTTCTGGATGTTGATGCCCCGGCCGGAAATCAGGCTGGAAATGCTGCTCACCACGCCGGGCACGTTCCTGTGGATCAGCAGCACGCGGCTGCCTTCCGGCATGCCCAGCACGATCTCGGGCAGGTTCACGCTGTTGCGGATGACGCCGCGCTCTAAATAATCCTTCAGTTCGTTGGCGGCCATTTCGGCGCAGCGTTCCTCGCTCTCCGGGGTGGACGCGCCCAGATGGGGCAGGCACACCACCTTGGGCGTGTCCGCCAGGGCGGCGCAGGGGAAGTCGGTCACGTAAGCGGCCAGCTGCTCTTCCGCGATAGCGGCCTTCACGTCCTCCGCCACGGCCAGCTCGCCGCGGGAGAAGTTCATAATGCGCACGCCTTTTTTCAGGCTCTTGATAAAGGCGGCGTTGATGGTGCCCCGGGTGGAATCCAGGAGCGGGATGTGGAAGGTGATGTAATCCGCGTCCTTCACGGCGTCTTCCATGGCGTCGGCCCGGTGGATGGCGCGGGACAGCGCCCATGCGTGGGCCACGGAGATGTAGGGGTCATAGCCCACCACTTCCATGCCGAGGCCCTGGGCGGCGGCGTTGGCCACCAGCGCGCCGATAGCGCCTAAACCGATGACGGCTAACTTCTTGCCCCGCAGCTCGGGACCGACGAACTGGCTCTTCTTCTTTTCCACCAGCTTTTCCAGGCCCGGCTCGTCCTTGGACGCCTTCACCCAGGCGATGCCGCCCGCGATGTCACGGCTGGACAGCAGCAGACCGGCGATGACCAGCTCGGCCACGGCGTTGGCGTTGGCGCCGGGGGTATTGAAGACCACGATGCCCTTTTCGGAGCATTTGTCGATGGGAATGTTGTTGGTGCCCGCCCCGGCCCTGGCAATCGCCAGCAGGGATTCCGGCAGCTCCATGTCGTGCATGGCGGCGCTGCGCACCAGGATGGCGTCGGGGGTGGGTTCCTCGTTGGAGATCATGTACTGCCCGGCGGACAGAACGTCGTGAATGATCGGGGAAATGCTGTTCAGCGTTTGAATCTTATACATACGGCGTTCTCCTTTACCCGTTCACTTCAAATTCCTTCAAAACGTCCACCAGCTTCTTCACGCCTTCCATGGGCATGGCGTTGTAAATGCTGGCGCGCATGCCGCCCACGCTGCGGTGGCCCTTCAAATTCACCAGGCCCTTGGAGGCGGCGAACTTGACGAAGGCGGCGTCCTTTTCCTTGTCGCCGGTGACGAAGGTGACGTTCATGATGGAACGGAATTCCTTCTGCGCCGTGGCGTTGAACAGGGCGCTGTTGTCCAGATAATCATACAGCAGCGCGGCCTTTTCCTTATTGACCTTTTCGATGCCTTCCACGCCGCCCTGCTCCTGCAGCCACGCCATGCACAGGCCCGCCACATAGATGGCGAAGGTGTTGGGGGTGTTCAGCATGCTGCCGTTGTCCGCCTGGGTAGCCCAGTTGAGTACCTTGGGGCAGATGGGCGACGCGTGACCCAGAAGATCCTTGCGCACGATCAGCACGCACAGGCCGGCGGGGCCGATGTTCTTCTGCGCGCCGGCGTACACCACGCCGAACTTGTTGATGTCGTAGACCTCGCCCAAAATGTTGCTGCTCATATCGGCCACCAGGGGTGCGTTCCCCTCGGGCAGCTTGGTGTAGTGGGTGCCGTAAATGGTGTTGTTGGTGGTGATATGCAGGTAATCCGCGTCGGGATTCAGCTTGCCTTCCCAATCGGGAATGTATACATAATTATCATCCCGGGAGGAGGCCACCACGTTCACCTTCAGGTACTTGGCCGCCTCGCCCGCCGCGCCGTGGGCGAAATTGCCGCTGTCGATGTAGTCCGCGACGCCCTTCACGCCCAGGTTCATGGGCACGGAAGCGAACTGCATCGTCGCGCCGCCATGGAGGAACAGCACCGCATAGGTTTCCGGAATGTGCATCAGGGCGCGAAGCCGGGCTTCCGTATCGTCAATGATGGCCTGATACATGGGGCTGCGATGGCTCATTTCCATCACGTTCATGCCGGTATCGCCGTACACCGGCAGCGCTTCCTTCACCTTTTCCAGCACGGGCAGGGGCAGTGCGGAGGGACCCGGAGAGAAATTATATACTCGTTCCATTGCGAGATATCCACCTTTCTTGCTTCTTCGTTTTATTGGGTCAATTTTCGCCCGCCGGGCGTTTTTTGACCGTGCGCATATCATACCATGTTCATGCCCATTTGGCAACCGCTGCGCATGCAAAGAACAGTGAAAAAACAATTTTTCATCAAACATCCATTCCGCTCTCAAACGAAGGAAACCTTGGAGGCTTTGCCTCCAAACCTCCACAAGGGGGTTGAACCCCCTTGACCCCTCTCTTGCGGAAATTGCTTGACTTGAAAACCAAGCAAATTCCCGCTGTTGTTTGGAGGGAACGGCATAGCTAAACGCCAATTCGCTTCTGGCCCGGCGGCTGAAAGCCGCCATCCCGGATGCAAAGCATCCGGGGAAAGCCGAAAAAATACCCAGGAGGAAAGCTCGCTTTCCCTCCGGGTAATTTTTTTCGGCTTTCTTGGGCCAGAAGCTATCAAACTTTCGTAAACTCCAGCGCGGCAGGCGGCGGTTGTTCGGAATGCCCATACAAGTTAGTTCGCCGAGTGAGGGTCCAGGGGCATCATGCCCCTGGTCGGGGGTCTGGGGGCGGATAGCCCCCAGGGTTCTCCCAGCGTCCCCCAATTACAGCTTCACTTCGCCATTGGTGATCATGCGGCCGTTTTCACGGCTGAACAGCATGATATTTTCGCCGGAGAAGGAAAGGCGCACCTTCTGGCCGATCTTGTAGACCACGCCGCCGAAGACCACGGCGGTAAGAAGGAAATTGCCCACGCGGATCTTGACGGTGGTTTCCATACCGGTGGGCATGGCGCTGAACACTTCGCCCTCGATGGCGCCGTCGTCGCTGATGCGGATGAATTCGGGGCGCACGCCCAGCACGAAATCATTGCGGGTGGGGGCGGGGCGCTTTTCGTCGTTGTCCTCCACCTTGGCGATGTTGTAGTTGAACAGGGTGTCCTTGTTGGTTTTTTCCACATAGCCCGGTTCCTTGGCGCGCTGTTCGTGCTTCGCCTTGGCTTCGGCCTGTTCCTGATCGTCCTTTTTGTACCAGTCGGCGATTTTCAGGCCGCCGTTCGGCAGGAAGCTGGCCTTGATATCCTTGAGAATGGTCAGGTTCAGGAGGCCGTTTCCATCCTGGGTGCCGGTGGCTTCGATGAAGTTCACGGCGGGGTTGCCCACGAAGTCCGCCACGAACAGGTTATTGGGCTTGTTATACACGGTGAGGGGTTCGTCGTACTGCTGCAGCACGCCGTTGTCGATGAGGCAGATGCGGGTGGCCAGGGTCATGGCCTCCATCTGGTCGTGGGTCACGTACACGAAGGTGGAGCCGGTGGACAGGTGCAGGCGCTGCAGTTCGGAGCGCATTTCCAGGCGCAGCTTGGCGTCTAAGTTGGACAGCGGTTCGTCCATGAACAGCACGCGGGGTCCCGGGGCCAGGGTACGGGCGATGGCGACGCGCTGCTGCTGGCCGCCGGACAGCTCGCTGGGATAGCGGTCCATGAACTGGCCGATTTTCACGATGGCGCTCACGCGGTCCACGGCGCGCTTGATTTCTTCCTTGGTCAGCTTGCGGGCGGGGGCCTTGCCGGTCTCGTCCCGGATCACTTCGCCCTTCTCATTGACGCTCGCGCCGGAATCGTTGATGTTAGACAGGCCGAAGGCGATGTTCTGGTACACCGTCATGTTGGGCCACAGGGCGTAGTTCTGGAACAGGAAGCCCACGCGGCGCTTGTTGGGGGGAATGTTGATGCCCTGCTCGCTGTCGAACATGGG
>JAFSNT010000176.1 GCA_017443295.1 Clostridia bacterium | reverse complement strand
GGCTTTGGCACCTTTGAAAGCAAAGTCCGCCCCGCCCGCACCGCCCGCAATCCCCGCACCGGCGAAGAAATCAAGATCGACGAAACCAAGACCGCCGCTTTCAAGGTTGGCAAGGCCCTGAAGGACAGCCTGAACTGATTCAAACCGCTATTGAGCCGTGCCTTCTGGCGCGGCTTTTCTTATCTTTTCTTATAGGAGGAAGCATTTTTGAGACTGGATAAATATTTGAAGGTTTCCCGCATCATCAAGCGCCGCACCGTCGCCAAGGAAGCCTGCGACGGCGGCCGCGTCACCGTCAACGGCAAGGTCGCCAAGGCCGGGGCCGAGGTCAAGGAAGGCGACGTGATGGAAATTCGCTTCGGCAACCGGGTGGGCCGCTATGAGATCACCGACGTGAAGGAAGTGGTGCGCAAGGAAAACGCCGCCGAAATGTACCGGGTGCTGGAGGAAAGCCCCGAAATCGCTGCGGAAAGGGGCTGACTTTCGTCCGCTCCGCGTTATGGACGCACAGAAAAAGCCTTGAAAGCATTGCGCTTTCAAGGCCGCTTTTCCCAATTACTTGGTTTTCATGATCTTCACCAGCGGCTTGGCGATCAGGAACGCCAGCAGCAGGCAGATCAGGGTGTCGGGGATCAGGTAAGCGCCGTTGTATACGATGGAATACAGCAGCGGGGAGCTGAACTGGACGGTGCCGATGGTCAATTCCTCCAACGGCGTATCGGCCACCCACATAAGCCCCGCTAAGATGGCGCACAGCGCCCTGCCCACAGCCGCCACGGGGATCGAAATGTAAATCCACCGATCCTTCTTTTTATAAGCGATGCCCGCCAGACCCAGCGCGGCGAACGCCAGCAGGTAATCCAGCAGGAACTGCCACACGTTCAGCCACCAGCCGCCCTGCAAATACTGGAGCAGGCCATAGGCCAGCCCCGCCACCAGACCGGGCCCCATGCCAAAGCTGACGGAGAACAGCATCAGCGGCAGCATGCTGCCGGGGGTCACGCTGCCGCCCGTGGGCATGCGGTACAGCCGCACGCAGCTGAGTACAAAGGACAGGGCAATCGCCAGCGCGCCGAAAGCGATCATTTTGGACGTCCACTTCTTTTTGCTCGTGCTTACCGCCAGCACCACCAGCCCCAGGGCTACCACCACGCCCAAAGCGATCCAGGTGACGCCCGAAACCTTGCCGAATTTGGAAAACGCGTCATTGACCCATTCCGACATAAAAACAGCCTCCTTCATTCTTCCGCAAGTAAATGAAAAACCCACACGCCTGCGCATGTGGGAAACGAACGATTCACGACGCCTTTTGGGCCGCTCGCCGCTTCCCTACGGTAGGATGACCTACACAGGTTCCAAGGGTTCCTTCTCAGCCGCCTTTCGCGGCGCCCCCAGCGGATATTCCCGTTTATTATAACACGAACCCAACATATGTCAAGGAGATATCGCCATGGAACACCATTTTTTCGCCTATATCAACCGCATGAAGTTTATCCAGCGCTGGGGCCTCATGCGCAACACCCTGCCGGAAAACGACATGGAACACGCCCTGCAGACCGCCATGATCGCCCACGCCATCGCCGTCATGGGCAACGTGCGCCATCAAAAGCATTATAACGCCGAATACGTCATGGCCCTCGCCATGTACCACGACGCCAGCGAGGTCATCACCGGCGACCTGCCCACCCCCATCAAGCACCACAATCCCGCCATCAAGACGGAATACAACAAGTTAGAGGACATCGCCGCCCAGAAGCTGATCTCCATGCTGCCCCCCGATCTTCGGGAATACTATACCCCCCTCATCGCCCACGACGAATCCACCGCCGAATGGCGCCTCGTCAAGGCCGCCGACCGCATCTGCGCCTACATCAAGTGCCTGGAGGAACGCAAAAGCGGCAACCTGGAATTTGAATCCGCCCGCAAGTCCGTCAAAAAATTCCTGGATCAGGTTGATCTGCCCGAAGTCCAGGATTTTATGAGCCAGTGCATCCCCGGCTTCGCCATGACCTTAGACGAAATTTCGGAGGAGTGAGGGGAGGATTTCTGGGGGAACCCATTCTTTGGAAGCCAAAGAATGGGTTCCCCCAGACCCCTTCCCAAGAAAACTATTGTGGATGCTTCTCCCTTCCTCTATCCAACAATTTCCCACTGGAGCAAAGAAATATGAATCAACGCTTTGGTATCGTCATTTGCGGCTTGAACGGCTGCGGGAAATCCACTCTGACCCGGATTCTGGCCCAGGAATTGGGTTATCTTCGCATGGATGTGGAGGATTATTATTTTCAGCCCGCCGCCAACCCCTACGCTTCCAGCCGCACCAAGGAGGAAGTGCGGGCTTTGATGCTTGCCGATATCCGGCGCTGTCCCCGCTTCGTGCTGGCCTCCGTCCGCGCCGATTGGGGAAAAGAAATCAATGATGCTTATGCCCTGGCCGTGGTACTCTCCGCGCCGAAGGAAACCCGCTTGCAGCGCATTGAAGGTCGGGAGATCGACAAATTCGGCAGCCGCGTGCTGCCCGGCGGGGACATGTACGCCCAGCAGCAGCGCTTCCGCGCCACCGTGGCAGACCGCACGGAGGATATGGTGGAGGAGGGGCTTCCGCG
>JAFSNT010000175.1 GCA_017443295.1 Clostridia bacterium | reverse complement strand
CTGGAAGATATGCAGGTTCAGGGTGGAGAACAGGGTGAGCTGGCCTTCGCTCTTGCCCGCCGCCAGCTGGGGCGCGGCCCATACGAAGTATTCGCGGATCTCGGCTTTCAGGGCCTGCAGGGTGGGCAGGTATTCCGCGTGTACGCCGTGCTTGGACAGTTCGGCGGCGTCGCCCGCCACGAATTCGTGGGTCTTGTAGTATTCCTCGTCGAAGGGTTCCTCGCTCCAGTTGAGGATCATCTTCAGCTCGTTGATGCAGCCCTGCACGGACTTGACCTTGTCGTAGGTCTGGCCGTCATAGGCGTACACGCCGGTGGTGGCGTCGGGATCAGCGGGATCCCAGACCAGGTAAGGCATCACGCTCTGATACTGGCCGCCGGACACCAGGGTGTTGCCGCCGACCTCGGCGTTCTTTTCGATCACCAGCACGGTGTTGCCGTCCTGGGCGGCCTGGGCCGCGGCGGAAATGCCGGCGCCGCCGGCGCCCACGATGACCACGTCATATTCCAGATTCATGGCTTCTTTGGCCTTGTGCTCCACCTTGGCGGCCTTGAAGGCGTCCAGGTTGGTGCAGGCGGCCTGCTGGGCTGCGTCGTTCACGGCGGTGCGCAGCGCGCGGGAGGAGAAGGTGGCGCCGGAGACGCCGTCCACGCCGGTGCCGCCCGCTTCGATCATTTCAGGGATCATGATGTCGAAGGCCACGTCGCCTACGTGCCCGGTTTCCACGGTGGACACGATTTCGATCTTTTCGATCTTATCCTCGGCGAAGGTCACCTTCACGGTGGTGGGGCCGTTGTAGCCCTGGGCCGTGGCGGTGTATTCACCGGCGGTGAAGGCCAGCGCCGCGTCGGCGGGCGCTTCGGCAGCTTCGCCCTTGGCGGCGGCCAGGGCCTTGCCCACGGCTTCCTTCACGGCCTTGGAGGTGACGGTGGCGCCGGTCATGCCGTCCACGGCTTCGGCGTCAGCTTTGCCAACATAGGCTTCCGCCATGGCGGGCATGGCAGCGCCGCCTAAAGCGGGGGTTTCTTCCGCGCCGGTGATTTCGATGGCGGTGATGGCCTTTTCGTCCACGGTGACGACCACCTTCACGTCGCCGCCGAAGCCCTGGGCGGCAGCTTCATAGGTGCCGGGGGTGAAGCCCTTGGCTTCCTCAACGGGAGCGGCGGCGGCAGGGGCGGCGGCGGCCAGAGCCTTGGCCACGGCGGCCTTCACGCCCTTGGAGGTGAAAGTCGCGCCGGCCACGGCGTCCACGGCTTCCGCGTCGGCCTTGCCCACATAGGCTTCCTGCATGGTGGCGATGGCCGCGCCGCCGATGGCGGGGGTTTCTTCCGCGCCGGTGATCTCGATGGCGGTGATGGCGTTTTCATCCACGGTGACGGTAGCTTTCACGTCGCCCGCAAACCCTTCCGCGCTGCCCGTGTAGGTGCCGGGGGTAAAAGCGGCGTCCGCAAACGCAAAGCCCATGCTGCCCAGAATGAGGCACAGGCTCAGAAACAGAGACAGGTACTTTTTCATACGGTTCCTCCTCCTTGTCTGACCGTTTTTCAGTCTGGCTCGATTATACCATATGATGAACAAATTGTAAACGCATACACAGAGCATTTTCGGGCCGTATCCGCTTGTTTTTCTTTCCTTTTGATGGTAAACTGTTCATGAAAAAATCGCCCGTGAAGGGCGAATGAAGCGAGGGAGCATAAAATGAAGGAATATATCATCCGTCCCTTTACCTGTTGGGAGGGCATGGAAAAGCTGGAAATCAGTGAACGCATGTGGACGCCCACTGTGGATATCGCCGCCTGCGCCAGGATCGCTTATACGGAAGACGCCCTGCTGGTGCGCCTGGAAGCAAAGGAAGCCCTGATCCGGGCGGAGGAAATCGGCCCCTTAGGACACCCCTGGGAGGATAGCTGCTTAGAATTCTTCTTTTCCCCCGTGGCGGGCGACCCGCGTTACATCAACATCGAATTCAACCCCAACGCCTGCTGTTGTTTGGGTTTGGGCGACGGCAAAGAGCGAATGCGCCTGCTGCCCGAAAGGAACTGGCTGGAGCCGAAGGTTTTCACCACGCCGTACGGCTGGGGGATTTCCTACCACGTGCCCTTCGATCTGCTGAAAATGCTGTTCCCCGCCTTCCATGCCGCTCCCGGTACGGTCATCCGGGCCAACTGCTATAAGTGCGGCGACAAAACCGCCCAGCCCCATTTCCTTTCCTGGAACCGGGTCACCTCCGAAATCCCCAATTTCCACCGGCCCCAGGACTTCGGAAAAATGATTCTTGAATAAACATCCTGGCGGTGCGAGCCGCCGGTTTTTCCTATTCGGCATCCCAATCCCAGAAGAAAACCTCTTTCCCTTCGTGGTCGATATACCCGCAGCGATTGCCGATTTTCACCCAGGCCAGACCGTTTTCAAAGCTGTACGCCCTGTCATACATCAGGGGCAGGGCGATTTGCCCGGCTTCGTCGATGTAGCCCCATTTTCCGTCCTTCATCACACATTGCAATCCTTCCGGGAAATCCATGGGTTCAAAATTGGCTAACTGCCATTGGGCGTCGCTGACGATTTCGCCCCGCAGATTCACCAAACCCCACCGAAACCCCTCCCCTTTTTCGCTTTCATAGAACCAGCACAGGCCATTTTTCATGGGTGGGTATACATCAAATATTTCCGTTTTCCCGGTGAAGGTAAACAGTTCTTTCCCTGTGACGGCGTAGACTTTGCAGGCTTTTGATCCGGGATGCATGACCAGCGCGCCATTGGCGTAATCGGGATACCAGTATGCTTCATCCGCATAACCCCGGCTGACGGTATTTCCCTCCCGGTCGATGAAGCCCCAGTCTCCTTCCTGGAATTTCACCCGCGCAAGTCCATCCTCAAATTCCAAAGCCCGCAGGAATTGGGGCGGGATCACCACATTTCCCCGCAAGTCCGCGTAGCCCTGCATTTTTCCTTCGTTTTCCACCGCGATACGGCCTTCGGACGCGGAAGATGCGTACAGGGAATGAATGCCATCGGGGAGGGAGATTTTCACGCCGGTTTCGTCGATGAGGAAAAAGTCCAGGGGATTCCAGTCTTCGTCCATATAGGCCACCGACGCCAAGCCCTCATGGAAATTGCTGGGATCACAGTCGAAATACTGACAGGAAATGGCCATTTCGCCGGTGCCCCGGTCAGCATAGCCCGCGCCGCCCTCATCCATGACGGCAATGAGGCAGCTGTCCGAGCACCAGTGCCACACATTGCCCCATTTCAGCCCGGAAAAGCAGCCGGAAGGAACATCGAAAAAGCCGTACAAAGCATTCTGGAGCAGGACTTCTTCCCCTTCTTCATCCTCGCCCCACACGTTGTCAGTCCGGCGGTGTACCAGCCAAATTCCCGTGTCCTTGCCCCCGAAATAATCGCCGCTTTGCCCCGCGGCTAAGCTGTAAGTGGGCGGCAGGATGAAATTCCCTTCCCGGTCAATGATCCCGTCGCAGTCCATGTCCCACAAGTCGTCTTTTTCGGGGTCGTAGTCCGCCGGATAAACGGAAACAGCGGCGTAATTTCCCCGGAAGTCCCCGGCGGAATCAAACTGCGGCGCGATCACCCATTCCCCCGCCCGGTTGATATAGCCCATCTTGCCGTTTTCCCCCTTTGCGGGGAACAGGGCCGCGTTTTCCTCTGTCCCCGCCACGCAAAAGGGCAGCAGGCACAGCATAAAAACGAATAACGCAACCGCCTTTTTCATGGGAAGCGCCCTCCCTTCTATTTATTTAGACGGACGAGAAAGGCGTTTTGTTACATGGATAACGAAAAAAAGATAAAAATGTTCCCTTTATTGCTTTCTCGGAAAGGGGTGTGGGGGAAAGCCCTCTCTCTTCTAACGAAAAAACTTTCCCCCACGCTTACAATACATTTTCATCGTACCATCCCATCTCCCCAAAGGGGGAGATGCGAGCCAAAGATAGCTATTTGATAGTTTCCTCTATGCCCGCATTGACCTTTCTATATCTTCTGTAACTTATACTTTGATGAAAATTCAATGTGGCATTTGCAAAATCCGCTTGGTGTATATTTCGTCGCGATAAGGCCACGTGCACGGAGAAATAAGGCCACCGTCACGGAGATTTAGGGCCAGTACCACGGAGCAGAAGGCCACCCACTATAATGGACATAGCACGCAAAAGCGTGACTACTGTTCAGGAGG
>JAFSNT010000174.1 GCA_017443295.1 Clostridia bacterium | reverse complement strand
TTTAGCGTCAAGTAATACAAAAATGCTTTTCTTTTCTCTCCTACTTCTCTCCAACGTGCAATTTTTCTCTCCAAAATCGGGGTTATGAGCAAAGATGTTTGAACCCGTTGTTCTGCCTTGGTTTTCTCTCTTTTTTCTCTCTTGAAACCCGATTATTCCCATGATATAATGTTTGTGCGGACTTCCATTATTTTCTGTTATCTTCCGTTGACGTTCATTAACTTCCACGAAGCGGGAAAAACTCGAAATCAGGTAGGGTGAAAGCCCTCGTGGGTTCGAATCCCACCGCCTCCGCTGTATCCGACCCGTCTGAAACGCAGGTTTCAGGCGGGTTTTTGTTATGAAGGAATCTTCGCGTCTTTCCCAAAGCCATACGCCGCGGGCAATTCTTGCTGTATGAACTGGTTCCCATTCTGTCATTGACACGGGATAAGCATGATCATATACTTGTTTTGGAAACTGTTGAAACAGGACGCCCTGAACAATACGCGGCGGAGCAAAAGAAAGAAACGAAATCCCGGAAATACGCCGCGCAGGAATATCCGTTTTATGGGAGGAATGGAACGTATGGATATCAACCTCTCTTTTCTGCTCTTTTCCCTAATCATCCTTTTGTACTGGGTTATTACGGAGCTGTTTACTTTTTTCTTCCGTTTAACGGGGCTGCCGGTTGAACGGGCCCGCTTTCAGGTACTCTCGCTTTTGACGGGCACAGGCTTTACCACGCGGGAAAGCGAGCTGATTCTGGCCTCCCGCCGCAGGCGCAGGCTTGCGCGCGTTACCATGCTGTTCGGATATGTGTTCAATATCACCATTGTATCCGCGCTGATCAACGTGTTTTTATCCATGAAGCTCGTCCATTTTGAGCAGCAGTATATCGGCTTTCTGATCCCGCTGGGGACAGCCGCCGTGATCTTCATTTTTATGCGCGTGCCGAAGTTTCACGCCTGGGGCGAGAATCTTCTCCGACGCTTTGCGGATCGCGTTTTTGACCGGCAGGAAACCTTTAACGCGGTGATGCTGCTGGACTATATCGGCTCTGAAACCATCGCCCAGGTGACGCTTCGCCATATTCCGGAAGAATACCGGGGACTCACGCTTGCGCAAACCCAATTGCGCGCCGACACCGGCATTCTGGTCATGCTGGTGGAGCACCATGGCGGAAAGACCATGCCCGCCAGCGCGGGGACTGTGTTCGATATTGGCGATAAGCTGACCGTTTTCGGGAATTATCACACGATCTGTAAAACCTTCCACGCAAAAGAGCATTTCTCGGACGACTGAAAAAGGCTCCGTATGTCGGCTGCGAAAAGCAGACGTTCAACGGAAGCCTTCTGGATACGTACTGGATTTATTACGACGATATGACGGTGGAGAAATAAGAACGATTGACATCCCTTTTGTTTTTAACGTTCCTGTCCTCCCTAAAAATCGGTTTTCTTCAGGATCAGGGATTCCAAAATGTGAATATACAGATTGTGGAACGCTTCGATCCGTTCCTGATCGAACAGGCCCTCCGCGTATTCCATTTCAGAATCGAAGCCGCCGTCGCCGAATTCGTTTTCCAGCAGCTCCAGTTCCAGCCGGGCGCCGGCAGCGCTGAATTCATCTTTCAGTTCGATCAGCTCATGCGGCAGAGCGTCCATCTCATCCCCGTTGATGCCCAGCTGCAGATTGACCTCCATGCAGTCGTTCACATAGGCCTGCCTGGTTTCGGACATAAAATCCCAGCTTGCGTGGGCAATGCCCTCCGCCACCTGTTCTTTTACGGAATGAAGCAGTTCTCGGACAGAAGAAACCTCTTCCATCCGAATGGCGGCGGGCAGGTTGCGGATCAGCATGCCCACGGTGTTTTCCGCTTCGGGGGCAAGACGGTTGTTGAAGATCCAATTGATCATCACGTGCTTTTTTCCGGTGAAACGGGAGAGCGCTATGAGGCCCGCGCTGATGGCCATGACGGAGTGAGAAACGCCCCAGTATTCCTCCGCTGCCGCCACCTGTTCCGCGTCAAAGGACAGCCGCCGGATCCGTCCGGCCTGATTGATGTTGGCGCTCGCGTGATCCGGCGCGGGAGTGTTGCACCAATCGTCCTCCTGATCCCCGTAGCGTTCCGTGAACCAGGCGTGATCCTTTGCCGTGCTGCCTTCCGCCGCCCGTTCCTCGGCTTCCGAAAGCATGGCGAAGTAATAGTCCGGCTTCAATTCCCGCCCGCAATAGGCGTTCATGATGTCCCCCAGTACCACGCCTAAGGAACCGCCGTCCATCAGCAGATGATGCACGTCCATGAAGAGATAGCAGCCCTTGCGGCCCCGGAACACATTGACCTTGCACAGGCAGGCGTTCAGGATGCGGTTGAAGGGCATGATCAGAATATCCGAAAGCGCGTCCTCCGTTTCCGGCAGGATGTCCAGCACCTTCACCTCCGGCAGCAGGCCGGGCCGATACTGCTGTTTCAGGCTGTTGTTTTCATCAAAGAAAAAGGCGACGGACAGGGCCGGATGGTTTTTCAGCGCTTTGTTCACCGCGGCGCAGAGCCTCTCCGCGTCCACGTCCTTTTCAAACCGGGCCAGGAAGTGCATTTTGCTCCACATGGTGGAACCGGGCCGGAACAGCTGATTGTCGATCATTTGCAATTGCAGGGGCGAAAGGCCGTGGGGAACCAGGCGGGCCTTTTGTTCCCGCTCGTCTAAGCTTTCCCGTCCCGCCCGCTTTTCCAGTTCCTTGGCGATGGCTCCGGGCGTGCGCAGCTGGAACACGTCGGCGGCGGTCAGCCCGTCGAGCTTCGCTTCCGAAAGCACCCCCATGGCCCGCAGGGAATCGCCGCCTAAGTCGAAGAAGTCGTCCAGCAGGCCGATCTTGTTTTCTTCTAATTTCAGCGTCCGGGCAAAGGCGGCGCAGAGGATTTTTTCGGTTTCCGTTTCCGGGGGGATATATTCCGCTTTCAGCTCCTGCAAATCAGGCTCCGGCAGCGCCTTGCGGTTCACCTTGCCGTTGCTGGTCATGGGCATTTCGTCCAATTGCATGAGGACGTTTGGCACCATGTACTCCGGCAGCTTTTCCTGCATGAACGCTTTCAGGTCAGAAACAGAAATATCCTCTTTGGCGGTGAAATACCCGGCTAAGTATTCCGTTCCGCCGGTCTTGCGCACGGCGGCGGCGCTGCTGGAAACGCCGGGGAATTCCGTCATGACCTTTTCGATTTCGTCCAGCTCGATGCGGAAGCCCCGCAGCTTGATCTGGTTGTCGATGCGCCCGAAAATGCGGATTTCACCGTTCTCTGTCCTGGCCGCCAGGTCGCCGCTGTGGTAGGCCCTGAGGCCCTTATGGGTAAAGAACGCCGCCGCGCTCTTGTCCGGCAGGTTCACATAGCCCCGGCCCACCTGGTCGCCGCAGATAATCAATTCACCCTTCTGACCAACCGGCAATTCGTTGCCGAAGGGATCGGCCACATAGAACACCGTGTTGGCGATGGGCGGGCCCACCGTTACCTGTTCCCCGCCGGTCATCAAGGCGGCGGCGCAGCCCATGGTACACTCCGTGGGGCCGTATACGTTCAAAATCACGCTGTCCTGCCTAAGCTCCCGCAGGCGGTCGTAGAACTGCCGGGGAAACGCCTCCGCGCCGACGTCGAAGAAGGTGAACTGCCGGATGGCTTCCCTGCTTTCGGGGATTTCCAGCAGGCTCAAAAGATAGGTGGGCGTGCAGGTGATCCCGTCCGCTTTGGTTTCCTTTACCAGCCGGGTGAACAGCGCCGGATCGTGGATTTCCGCCTCGGTGGCGATAATGACTGTGTTTCCGTTGCACAGCGGCACAAATTCCTCCACCACGGACACGTCGAAGGAGAAGGAGGCCAGGGCTAAATTCACCCGGCCCGGAGACGCGTAGTGCATGATTTCCAGGGATTTTTCGTTCCGGTGGACATAGTTCATGATGTTCTTATGCTCGATCATCACGCCCTTGGGCCTGCCGGTCGATCCGGAGGATAAATGCAATAAGCCAGGTTTTCGGGAGAAACAGCAATATTGGGGTATTCCGCCGTGATCGCGTCGGGGTGGATTTCGTCTATGTTTTCCACTCCGAAGGCTTCTTCCAGCGTCAGCACCCGGCAGCCCTTCGCGTGAAGCGCCCGGCCTTCCATCTGCCGCCTGGTGGTCAAAAGCAGGGGACAGGCCCCGTCCTCTAAGCAGAAGTCGATGCGGTCGTCCGGGTATTCCGGGATGAAGGGCAGGAAGGCCGCGCCCGCTTTCAGCACCGCGTTTTCCGCCGCGTAGGCCCATATTTCCCGGTCGAACAGCACGCCGATCAGCCGGTCTGTCCCGGCCCCGAATTGAATCAGTACTTTCGCCAGTTCGCTGCTTAACTGATCCAGTTCCCGGAAGGTCAGTTTTTTACCGGCGGCAATGACTGCCGTTTGATCCGGCTGGGAAAGCGCGTGACGGTGAATCTGCTCCTGCACCGGAATGAAATCCATGGGCACGGCGGTGTCGTTGAACGCTGCCAACTGCTTCCGGTCTGCTTCCGTAAGCAGTGAAACCTGCCCGATGGAAGACGCTGTCAAAAGCTGTTCCGCCGTGGTAAATAAATCCTGGGCGAAACGGCGCACCCACTTTTCCGTGAACTTTTCATTCCGGTACTCGACGGTCATATTGTACAGCTCGGCGGTGGAAAAGAACTGAATGGACTTGCAGCCCGTCACCATGCCGGTGTGGTTGTGCTCCATGAACCACTTGTCGCCCTGGAGAAGCGTTTCGCCCGCAGAGGTTCCCATGTTGTCGGTAAAGAGATCGCCCTGGAAAATAAATTCAACGTCCTCGTTGACTGGGCAGGTCTTCAGCACCTCGTCAAAGGAAAAAATATCGTTGGCCATGGTGGTGAAAACCTGCTTGCTGACGCCCCGCAGGAAGTCCCCCACGGGCTGATCCCTGCGCAGGTCGCCATAGACGGGGATGCGCTTGATCAGCGTGCCCATGGTATGGCTCATTTCCGAAAGGGGTCTGCCGTTGTATACCGTGGAGAAGGAAACGTGCTTGCTGTTCAGGTACTTGCCCAGCATCAGCGCCATAGCGCCCATAAAGAAGCTGCTCTCGGAAATATGCTGCTTTTCGCAGAACGCCTTGACCCGTTCAGCGGTCAGCGTGCCGGGCTCAAAGCGCATATTTTCGCTGACGCCGGGGGTCAGCGGGCCGTTCAAATCGCCGGGCAGGGCGGGCACGTCCTCCGCGTCCTTGAACAGTTTCAGGTAATAATCCTTTGCTTTTTCGTGGATGCCGTCCGCAAGCTGCCTTTCCTCGATCATGGCCGCCTGCTGGATGGTACATTCCTCGCCCGCCAGGGGTTTTCCCGCCAGCGCCCGGTTCATTTCCGCGATAAACTGGCTGGTAGATGTTCCGTCAAAGAAGATCAGGTGGGTTTTAATCGCCAGGTAGCACCTTTCCGGCGTCCGGTACACGGCCGGGTAGAATAGGAGATTGTCCATCATGGGCACCACCGGCATAAAAGTCTTCATGAATTCCAGCCGGCTTTCCTCTGTCCCTTCAAAAACGGGAACCTCTATCTCTGCCTCCGGCACAGGTATCATGTTTGGCATACCATCCTGCTCCGCGTGAATGATATACTTCATACCCGGATGCGCTTCCAGAACCTGTTTCACAGCCCGGACCAGGTCGTCTGCCGCAACGTCTTCCGCCGCACACGCCAGATACGGAACAGTATAGGTTTCTTTGCTGCCGCCGGTCAGGCTTTCCAGGTAAATACCCAGCTGGGTTTTCGTTAGCGGATAGGCTTTCCGATCCATGAGCGGCAGTGCCACACCCTTTTGGGAATCCAGGAAGACTGCCAGGTCCCGGGGAGTGGGATGAGCGGAAACATCCTGGAAGGACAGGGCGTATTTGTCCAGATGGCTGATTAGCACCGCCGCACTGAGGCTGGTGCCGCCGCGGTCAAAGAAGTCCGCCGTGGCGCTGACCTTTTCCATATCCAGCGCTGCGCCGAAGGCTTCGCAGATGGTTCGCTCGGTTTCCGTCTTCGGCGGTTCGTATTCCGCCTCCTCCGTCCGGATTTCCATGGCTTTCAGTACCAGATAATCAAACTTTCCCCGGTCATTCCGCGGCATAGTTTCCAGGCAAATGAAGTATTCCGGAACCATGTATTCGGGCAGCCGTTCCCGCGCATAGGCTTTCAGCTCTTCCGGGGAGGTTTCCCGTCCGGTGTAGTAACAGCAGCGCCAGGGAAAGAATCAGGAAAATGGAAACCAGTTTCTTCATGCTCATTCCTCCTCTTTTCTCATAGCGGGGCGGCATACCCTGTCGGCGCGCCGCGCCTTTTTCGTTTAAAACGCCAGCGTATCCAATCGCTCCGTCAGCCCGGCGATCCTTCGCATGCAGCGGTCGATGATTTTTTTGTCCGCTTCGGATATTGCTCCGTGCTTTCGGAGCTTCCGGATCAAGCGGGAATAAGCGATGACCGCCGCTTTTTCCGTCACGTCCCGGAGCTTCGTTTCATCCTCCGTTCCTAAATAGCGCGTCAGGAAAGCGCGGAAGAACCGCCTGGCCGTTTCATAGGAAAAGCCCATGAACTTTTCGATCACGGCGGGGTCGTCCTCGCCCAAAACCACATAGAAGTAGTACAAGTCGCTGATTTCCGCGATGGGGTGCCCCCGGGAGACCCGGTCCATATCAATGAGCAGCGGCTCTCCCTTTTGCAGGAACACGTTGCCCGTGTGGAAATCGCCGTGAATCAGCGTTCCGGTCTGGGGCAAGGCGTCGATCAGCCGCCTGCACTTTTCGGCCAGGGCTTCGTTTTCGCAGGCGACGCCGCCGCTGATATAGTCCCGCAGCCGGTCCTTCGCGTCGGGGAAGCCCTCGTCCGCATCGACCTCGATGCTGTGAATCAGCCGCGCCAAATCGGCCATGCCCCGGGCGTAAACGTCCACCTGGCCCGGCGCACGGGCGATGCAGCTTGAGATGGTTTCCGAATCCACCAGCTCGTACATGGCCCCGTACCTGTCCCCCACGGACACGATGCCGAAGGAAATGGCCGTGGGCATGCCCAGAATAAACGCCTTGCGGCTGGCGGCGATTTCCCGTTCCACGTCGCGGTAGGTGTTGTTCTGGTTGAACACCTTGATCACCAGTTCGTCGTCGTAGCGGTACACGTCCCCCTTGGCGCCGCGCCCCAGGAGCTTGCAGCCGTCCACGCTGACTTCCTTATATTTTTTGTACCGGGCTTTTTCGGAATCAAAGGTGCCGGGCCAGATGAAATTGAGGTGCTTGATCAGCTCCTTGAACGCGCCGGTCCTGTTGAGGGAAAGCTCCACCATTTCGGCCACACTGCGATAATACCAGCGCTGCATTTCCGGGTCGCTCTGGTGGAAGTTCTCCCACATCTTTTCTCCCTGCTCGGAATACATGCCCGACAGGGAGCGGATGTTCGCCAGCTTGTCCGCCAGCCACAGCATTTTTACCCCGATGTCCGTGCTGTTCCGCAGCGCCTTCAGGGATTCTTCCTTGCGCCGTTTCCAGGTGTTACTTTTCTCCTCGCCCGGATAGTCCGTTTCCGATTCGGAGGATACGATCAGCGCCACCCTTGGCCCAAAGCGCTTTTCGATTTCCTCCAAGGTGCCGTCGGTGTCCTCCACGATGTCGTGCAGAATTCCGGCGGTGATGATTTCCACGTCCTCCGTCATGGTGGACAAAATCTGCGCCACCTCCAGGGGATGCAGGATAAAGGGCCGGTTCCCGAATTTGCGCAGCTTTCCCTGGTGCATCACCGTGGCGTAGATGATGGCTTCCTCCAATATATTCATCATAAAATGATTTTCCGCCTTTTCACGAGTGATTTCCGCCGCGCGTAAAACGCGGCAAAACGTTATGCTTCATTATAATAACGGATAACGGCGGCGTTATTTGTGAAGAAAATATTAAGAAATAATGTATCTTTTATTAAATCGTCTTTCATCACAAAACAGCCCGGAATATTTTTGATAAAATCTGCAATTGATTTGGCCTGTTTTCTCCGCCGCGTCGTCTAATAAGCGTTGAAAGGAGGGAGTTCCTTGGTTCAGGATCCGCGCCAGGAATATCTGGATGACATCATTACCCGATGGGAAAAGCCGATGCTCCGGCTGTGCTTCGCTTATCTGTGCGACACCGCGCTTGCGGAGGACGCCGTGCAGGAAACATTCTTCAAGGCCTGGAAGAGCTACGGCCGCTTTCGCGGAGAGGCAGAGGAGAAAACATGGCTGACGCGCATCGCGATCAATACCTGCAAGGATCTGATGAAAAGCGCCTGGATGCGGAACACGGACCGGTTCATTTCCCCCGACGCCCTGCCGGAAGGCGAAGCTCCCTTTGACGAAAGGGACGACACCGTTACGCGTGCGGTGCTGGCCCTGCCGCCAAAGATCAAGGAAGTAACGCTTTTGCACTGGTTCCAGGGCATGACGCTGGACGAAATGGCGAAGGTGCTGCGGCTCCCCCGATCAACAGTCAACTATCGGCTCAAGAAAGCGAAAATGATGCTGAAGAAGGAACTGGAGGATTGGTATTATGAAGACGAATAAGGATTCGCTGAAAGATGCAATGGATCGTCGGCTTTCCTTTCTGGACGAGGTGCCTTCCTGCCGGGCCAAGGTCATGTATCGAATCGCTCAGAAGGAGGAACCTGTGGTCATGAAAAAGAAGCTCTCTGTTGGTCTGGTGCTTGCGCTGGTTCTGGCGATGCTGTCCGTGTCCGCCCTGGCGGCGGGCCTGCTGCTCTCCGCAAAGGTTTCCGCCTCCCGGCTGGCGGATCAGGCGCTGGAAAAGCAGTACGGCGTCACGGCGGAAATGCAGACGTTCTTTTCACGGGAAGAAACCGAGCTGCCCGACGGCACGGTTCAGGTGACTTATACCGGCGTCGGCGGCATGGAATACGTGCTTGGCACCTATACCGCGTTTGTCGTGGACGGCAAGGCGGAAATCACCTGGAGCCGCGACGGCGAAGAAACCTCCGGCGGCTACGGCGCGGAAGCCTGGGGCCGGGAACAGCTCCGGCAGATGATGGCGGACAGCCTGAACCAGGAGAAAAAGGACGCCTTCATGAAAAAAGCGGCCGAGATCGGCGAAAAGCACAGCGTCATGGAGGATAACGCCCCCTCCGAAGCGAACGAAAAGTATTACGAACAGCGTGAAGCCGGCAAAACGGCGGCCCTGAACGCGCGCAAACTGTCCGAGGACGAAATGATCCGGATCGGCAGGGAATTCATCATCGGCAATTACGGGCTGAACGAAGAACAGACCGCCCGCATGGAGCTGTACACCAACAGCTTCGAGGACGAGGAAAACTGCTGGTATGAAATGATCCACGATAAGCCCTGCTTCCAGGTGGAATACCTGCTGTACAACGACGAATACGAAACCGGCGACCTGACGCGGCGCACGGAAATGAACGGCTACTACAACGTGTTTGTGAACGTGGAAACCGGCGCTGTGGAAGAATACGAGTACAATTCCAGCCTGGCCGGACAGGGCTGATCCCCTGTTCATCCCCGCAAACTGCCCCGCCCGAAAAAGGCGGGGTTTTTCTCTTTTCCGCGAAAAATTTGCAGGATTTTACAGTACGCAGGGAGTAAATATCTATAAACACTCACGCAATAGAAGGAGGAGCTGCCATGGATTTCAGCCGTTTGACCGCGTATCTGGATTACCTGCACAAGCTGAACGTGCCGGGGTGCGACCTGGCCCTGTACCGGGATCACGAATTGATTTACCGCCACCAGGCCGGATGGCGGGATCTGGCCCACACCGCGCCGATTCAGGGAGACGAAACCTATTTCCTGTATTCCGCCACCAAAGTTTTCACCACCTGCGCCGCCATGCAGCTGATCGAGCAGGGGAAAATGCGCTTAGACGACCCGGTGAGCGCCTACCTGCCCGCCTATGCCCATTTGACGGTCAAGGACGGGGACGCTGTGCGCCCGGCCAAAACCGTGATGACCGTCCGGCATTTGATGAGCATGCAGAGCGGCCTGAATTATGATACGGAGACCCCCGCCATCGAAAAGGTGATGAAGGACAACAACCAGCGGGCCACCACCCGGCAGATCGCGGAAGCCAAGGCCGAATCCCCCCTGGATTTTGACCCCGGCACCGATTTCCAGTACAGCTTCAGCCACGACGTGCTGGCGGCGGTGATCGAGGCCGTTTCCGGCCAGCGGTTTTCCGCGTACCTCAAGGAGCATATCTGGGAGCCTCTGGGCATTCACGGCATGGCCATGCGCCTGAACGGCGAGCTGAAAAGCCGCCTGTGCCCCCTGTATGCCTACGAACCCGAAACCTACAGCCTGAAGGAATGTACCCAGGCGGAAATTGACGAACGCTTCAACCCCGAATTTGAAAGCGGCGGCGGCGGCATGATCGGCGGGGTGGCGGACTATATTACCTTTGCCGACGCCCTGGCCTGCGGTGGCCAAGGGAAGGACGGCGCGCGCATCCTCTCCCCCGAAACGATCCAATTGTGGAGCGCCAACCAGCTTTGCCCCAAGGGCCGCCAATCCTTCGACGGCTGGCATCGGATCGGCTTTTCCTACGCCCTGGGCGTACGCACCCGGGTGAACGACCGCATCGGCGGCCCCGGCGTGCTGGGCGAATTCGGCTGGGACGGCGCGGCGGGCGCGTGGGTGATGATCGACCCCAGCAACCGCCTGTCCGCCTTCTTCGGCATGCACGTGCTGAATTACGGCTACAATTACGACGTGATCCATCCCACCCTGCGGGGCCTGATTTACCAGGGACTGTAAGGATATGAAACAGGTTCAGAAACGGCGGCTGCCCCGGTATCGGGTGCAGGTGCAGATGACGCTTCTTCTGCTTCTTTTTACGCTCGTAGCCACCATGTCCACCGGCTGGATCATTTACGGCCAGGTTTCCGAACAGGTCATCCGGGACGCGTGGAAGCAGCACGAATCCCTGCTGGACAGCGCGTGCATGTCCCTGAACAGGCAGATCGAACAGATGCGCTCCTTTACCTGGCAATTGAATAACGACGGCGGCGTGGAAATGTATCTGCATTTGAAGGAGCAGACGCCGAAAAACATCCTGACCAAAAAGTCGATCATCGAGCTGCTGCAAAAAATGAAGGCGTTCAGCAGCACCCTCAGCGATATCGGCATTTATTCGGAAGGGCTGGGCATTGTGATCACCGCCGAAAGCAGCTATCCGGCGGAGGATTATTTCAGCCGCATCGAGGGGCTGTCGCTGAACGACGTGCTGCAGATCCGCGAACAAACCAATCATATCGCCCTGTGCGACTATGTGGGGAAAGCCACCATCTCCCGCATCATCAGCAACGACCGGGTGCTGGTGTTTATCAGCAGCCTTCCGCTGAACAGCATTCAGGGAAAAAGCTACGCCTTTTTCCACCTGCCGGAGGACAAGCTGCTCTCCAGCCTTCCGGAAAGCGAAAACGGCGTGCTGCTGCTATGCGATCAGACGGGCACCCCCGTCATTTCCCACGCGGACGATCAGTACAGCGCGGTAAGCCGCATCTACATGGCCTCGCCCCAGAACCGCATCCGCCTGAACGGCGCGGACTTTGGCGTGCTGGCGAAGGAAACGGCGTCGGGCGGGCTTACCTGCATGGCCATCGTGCCCTACGGCGATTTGCTTGAACCCACCGTGCGCCTGCGCAGGGCTGTGACCCTGGTGATGGGGCTGTGCATGGCGGGCGGGCTGATTTGCGCCGTTTTGGCCAGCAAGCGGCTGTATACCCCCCTGGAACGGCTGCTGGAAAACGTGAAGCATCTGCGCATCGGCTTGCCGGAAGGGGAGCGCGTCAACGAATACAAGCTGCTGGACGACGCCATTCATATGATGTCGGCGGAAAACCACGCCCTGTCCCTGAGCAATCAGGAAATCAACCGGCTGCTGAAAAACCGGCTGCTCAGCGACTGGATGGAGGGACGCCTGCGCGGCGACGCGGCGCAAAGCCTTGCCAAGGTGCAGGTGACGCTGCCTTACGACCGAATTCAGATCGCCGTGGCGGAAATGACGCCCCGGGCGCTGGAGCGGGCGGAGGAAACGGCGGGCGTATGCGCCGCCGACCGGGTGGAGGCCCTGGCCGGGGAAAAGGATTTGGGGGCCATGCGCGTCTTTTGCGCCCAGCGGATGGACGGGCGGCTGCTGGTGCTGTTTAACATTGATTCCGGCCACCCCTCCCCCGAAGCCATCTACACCTTCCTGAAGCAGGCCCGGCAGGAGCTGTTCGGCGATATGCCCTGCCGCATCGGCGTGGGCCGGGCGTACAGCGTTCAGCGGGTTTCCGATTCGCTGATCGACGCCATGCTGGCGCTGAACAACGGAAACAGCATGGGCGAAAACGCCCTGTGCCTGGCGGAAGAAACCCCGGACGCGCCGGACACGGAATACACCCTGAGCGCGGAACAAAGGCTCATCAATCAAATGCTCAGCGGCAATAAGGAGGAAGCCGCCGCCACCCTGCACGCGCTCTGCGCTTCGGACACGGGCGCTTCCATGCCCCGCTCCAGCCTGGTGCAGGCGCTGCTGCTCACCGCCCGGCGCGTGGCATGGCAGGCGGGCGTGGAGGAAGAATACCTGGAATTCCTGGAGCAGTTTGGCTTCCGGGCGGACGATCTGCCCATGGAACACGACACGGAAGACAGGCTGCGGCAGGTGTTCTTCGCGGTGATGGACTGCCTGACCGCCGACGTTTCCACCCAGGAGGAAAAGCAGTACGCAAAACTGGCGCGGTACATTCAGGCGGAGTACTGCCACGATATTTCCCTGGAAATGGTGAGCGAGGCGCTTTCCATGTCCCCCAGCTACATCGGGCTGGTGTTCCGCCGGGTGGCGGGAACCAGCTTTCTGAAATATCTGACCGATACGCGCATCGCGGAGGTGAAGCGCCTGCTGCTCACCACCGATCTGACCCTGCGGGAAATCGGGCAGAAGGTGGGCATCGAAAACCAGAATACGCTGATCCGCACCTTCAAAAAAACGGAGGGAATCACCCCCGGCCAGTTCAGAATGGCGAATTCGTCGATCCATTCGCAGAATGGATGATGGCGTTTTATCGAATCGGACGGTTTTTTCCCATAATCAGTCATAGAAAAAAACGCGCCCCCATGGTATCTTTGCCATGGGGGTGAACGTTATGCATAAAAATCAGGGTGTGCGCTTGAAGAGCCGCGTGCGTCTCTGGCGCAGGATATGGGCCGCAAAGTATTTGTATCTCATGTTTTTCCCTGTGCTGCTGTATTACGCGTTTTTCCGTTACGCCCCCATGGGCGGCCTGGTGATCGCCTTTAAGGATTTTAACGCTTTCTTAGGCTTTGACAGAAGCCCCTGGGTCGGCTTCAAGTTTTTCAATCAGTTTTTCAATTCCATCTATTTATGGCGGCTGGTGCGCAACACCCTGCTCATCAACCTGTACGACCTGCTGTTCAATTTCCCGGCCTCCATCATTTTGGCGCTGCTGCTGAACGAGGTGCAGAACAAGCGCTTCAAAAAAGTCGCCCAGACGATCACATATCTTCCTTATTTTATTTCCTCCGTGGTCATCGCCAGCATGGTGGTGCAGTTTTTGTCCCCCTCCAGCGGCATCATCAATCATTTCATCGCCGCCTTGGGCGGGGAACGGCAGTATTTCATGACCCAGCCCGGTTCCTTCCGCACGATCTACACCGTGATGAACCTGTGGAAAAACATCGGCTGGAATTCCATCATCTTCTTAGCCGCCATCAGCGGCATCAACGCCGAGCTGTATGAATCCTGCATGATCGACGGCGGCGGGTATCTGCGCCGGATGTGGCACATCACGCTGCCCGGCATCGCCAGCACCATCGTGGTGCTGATCATCATGCGGCTGGGCCACGTGATGGACGCCGGGTATGAAACCATTCTGCTTTTGCAAAACAACGCCAACCTGGAAACCAGCGACGTGATCGGCACCTACGTGTACCGCCGGGGCCTTCGGGGCGGCGAATACAGCTACGCCACCGCCGTGGGCATGTTCCAGAGCGTGATCGGATTCTCCATGGTAATCATGGCCAATTATCTCAGCCGCAGGTACAGCGAAACCAGTCTGTGGTAAAAGGAGGGGAAAACGCATGACAGCGGGTGTTTTGAAGCGCTCCAACCGAATCAGGGTGTCCCCCGGCAGAAAAGCGTTTCTGGTGATCAATACCGTTTTGCTGCTTCTGCTGTGCGCCGCCATGCTGTATCCGGTGGTCTTCGTCACCGCCGCCTCCTTTTCGGAAGAAACGGCCATTCTGAAAGGCGAGGTATCCCTTTTCCCGGTGCGGGCGCACGTGAAGGCGTATGAAAAGGTGTTCCATTATCCGCTTCTGTGGCGCAGCTACGGAAACACGCTCCTGTATACCGGTCTGGGAACGCTCATCAACCTGGTGCTGACCGTATTCGGGGCCTGGGCGCTGAGCCAGAAAAAAATGGTGGGCCGCCGGTTCCTGACGCTGCTGTGTACCTTCACCATGTTCTTTAACGGCGGCATGATCCCCACCTTCCTGGTCATCAAGGAACTGAAACTGCTCAATACCATTTGGGCCATCCTGCTGCCCGGCGCGGTGAGCACCTACAACATGATCCTCATGCGCACCTTTTTCCTGGCCATCCCCCAAAGCTTAGTGGAAGCGGCGGAGCTGGACGGGTGCAGCGATTTCGGGGTGCTGTTCCGCATCGTGCTGCCGCTTAGCCTGGCCAGCCTGATGACCATCGGCATGTTCTACGCCGTGGCCCACTGGAACAGCTATTTCAGCGCGGTGCTGTACCTGAGCAAGCCGGAGCTGTATCCCCTGCAGATCATCCTGCGCCAGGTGGTGCTGATGAATGAAATCGTGGAAAACGCCTCCAGCACGGAAAACGTCATGGCCGAGGGCATCAAATACGCCACCATCGTGGTGGCCATGCTGCCCATGCTGTGCATTTATCCCTTCGTGCAGCGCTACTTTGTCAAAGGCGTGATGATCGGCTCTGTGAAGGAGTAATAAGCAGGTAGGAAGTAGGAGGTATGAGGTAGGAGGTTTAGATTGCTCTGCTGTTATCATACCGTATGGCTGACAACAATATAAAACCTCCTACCTCCTACTTCCTACCTCCTACCACCTACTTACAACCTCCAACTTCCTACCTCCAACCTCCTACTTCCTACCACCTACTTTCCACCTCTTACCTAACCATTTTTCTGATCCTTCGCCCCGTGTTACGGGGCCGAATATAAAAAACCAAAGGAGGTTGTCCCATGAAGCTCTTCTCCCGTCTCCTGGCCATTCTGCTGGCCCTGTCCCTGATGCCCCTCGCCTGCACGGCGCTGGCGGAGGAACCCGTCACCATCACTATCTGGGGTTCCGACCGTGAAAACATGCCCTTCCGCAACGGCCTGATGACCATTGAAATCCTGAAGGAAAAGTTAGGCATCAACATCGAAATCATCTCCGCCCCCACCGAGAGCTTAGCGGAAAAATACGGCCTGCTGATGGCGGGCGGCGACATCCCCACCATCGTGCAGTATAAGGCCAAGGACCTGCTGCTGTACAAGGACGCCTGGCAGCCGCTGAACGAGCTGATCAATGAAACCGACACGCCCAACCTGTGGAAGGTATACAGCGATCCCGAAATCCGCCGCAAGGTCAGCGATGCGGACGGCAATATGCGTTTCATCGGCCAGCGCACCGCCATCACCGCGGGCAAGCTGTACTTCTACCGTCAGGACTGGCTGGATAAGCTGAATCTGGAAACGCCCAAGACCGTGGAAGACCTGTACAAAGTGTTCGTCGCCATCCGGGACGGCGACCCCAATGGCAACGGGGAAAAGGACGAAGTTCCCTTCTCCGTGCGCAAGAACGGCAGCAACAACCGCGGCAACGTGATCCCCTTCGTACACAACTGGGGCATTGCTGAAACCTTCTTCGCCGAGGACGGCCAGGTGAAGTTCGGCGCCACCGATCCCCGCATGAAGGAAGCCCTGGAGTGGCTGCACCGCTGCTATGATGAAAAGCTGCTGGATCAGGAATACCTGACCCGCGACAAGACCGCCTGGTACAGCGAATGGACCAACAATCAGGTATTCATGAGCTATGACTGGAGCGCCTATATCGACAACGTAGCCAATCTGTTCAAGGGCCAGGAGAGCGACGTACACATCGTGGGCGCGGTGCCTCCCGAAGGCCCCACCGGCATCAGCGAAACCCGCGACCAGCTGCAGCCCATCACCGTGGACGAAGACTGGAACGCCGGTATCTTTGTGGGCGCCAGCGCCGAACAGAAGGCCGCCGCCCTGAAGCTGCTCGATTACGTCTACAGCGAAGAAGGCATGATCCTGATGAACTTCGGCGTGGAAGGCCAGCATTTCAACGTGATCGACGGCGACTACAAGTATTCCGATCTCATCATGAACAACCCCGACGGCCTTTCTCCCCAGGATGCCCTGCGCACCTTCGGCATTCAGAGCATGCTGACCCTGCTGCAGGACGCCCGGTATGAGCGCGCCTTCGTCAGCGACGAAGTGAACCGCATCCGCGACATCTACGAGCAGGAAGACCACATCGGCGACGCGTTCCCCACCCTGGCCTTCACCAGCGACGAGCAGAGCGTGATCAACGAAAAGTACACCGAAATCGAAACCTACATGAACGAAATGATCGACAAGTTCATCATGGGCGTGGAACCCCTGGATAAATTCGACGCCTACGTGGCGCAGGTGGAAAGCATGGGCCTCAAGGACGTGCTGAAGGTCTACCAGGACGCTTACGACCGTTATATGAAGTAACACCCGCAACCGTCAGAGGAGAGGGTTCTCCCCTCTCCTCTGGCAGCGCTCATTTCAGCCGGGAACGCCCCTGCGGGCGCTGTTCCCGGGAAGGAGGAAGCGGCCATGTCCAAACGATTGCGCCGCCTTGGCATCTCCATCTGGCAGGCTCGGTATATTTATCTTCTGCTGATCCCCGGCATCGTCTATTTCGCCGTGTTCCATTACGCGCCCATGAGCGGGCTGGTGCTGGCGTTCAAGAAATACAACGCCAAGCTGGGCATCTGGGGCAGCCAATGGGTGGGCATGGCGAACTTCCAGCGCATTTTCACCACGCCCGCCGCCGTGACGGCCATCCGCAACACCCTGGAAATCAATTTTTCCAGGCTGCTGTTCCAGTTCCCCGTTCCCATTCTGCTGGCGCTGCTCATCAATGAAATGCGGGGCACGAAGATGAAGCGGATCTATCAGACCGTGTACACCTTTCCCCATTTCCTGTCCTGGGTGGTGGTATCCGCCATCATCTCCAATTTCTTCGCCAACAACGGCATGATCAACACCATCATCGCCTCCACGGGCGGCGACAGGATCAGCTTTCTGTCCAACGCGGCGCTGTTCCGTCCGCTGCTGTACTTCACCCATAACCTGAAAGAAATGGGCTGGAGTTCCATCATCTATATCGCGGCGATCACGGCGGTGGACCCCACCCTCTACGAGGCCGCCACCATGGACGGCGCGGGGCGCCTGCAGCAGGTGTGGCACGTGACGCTGCCCTGCATCCGCGCCACCATCATCACACTGTTCATTCTCCAGGTCGGCCGCGTCATGAATTCCGGCTTCGAGCAAATCTTCTATATGCAGAACGCCAGCGTGAAGGGCGTGAGCGAGATCCTGGATACGTATATTTACAGCATCACCTTTAACGCCGTTCCCAGCTACGGCTTCTCCACGGCGGTGGGCATGTTCAAATCCGTCATCAACCTGATCATGCTGGTCAGCGCCAATTATATCATCAAGCTTTTGGGCGGCAACGGCCTGCTGGGCTGACGGGAAGGAGGAGAAAAGATGCAAACTTCCGTGCAGCAAAAGGCCCTCAGCGACAAACCGAAGCGGAAAAAATGGAGCGGAGGGGATTACGCCGTCTTCATCGTCCTCACGCTGACGGCGCTGCTGATCCTGCTGCCCTTCTATAACGCCGTGGTGATTTCCCTGGAAACCAACCGAGCCTACGCCCTGCATCCCGTTTCCCTGTACCCGGCGGAATTTTCCCTCAAAAACTATCAATACCTGATCGACAAGGGGCAGTTGGGCGTCGGCTTTCAGAATACGATCATGATCACGACCTCCGGCACCGTGCTGAGCATGGCGGCTTCCGTCATGATGGCCTACGCCTTCTCGCGGAAATTCCCGGGCAAAAAGCTGATCTTTTTGCTCATGATGTTCACCATGTTCTTTTCCGGCGGCATGATCCCCACTTACCTGCAAATGAAGGCGCTGAAGCTGATTGATTCCCGGTGGGGCATCATCCTGTTCGTGGGCGTTTCCACCTACAACATCGTCATCCTGAAAAGCGGCTTCGAGCAGACGCCCATCGACCTGGAGGACGCGGCGAAAATCGACGGGGCCAACGACCTGATTATTTTCTTCCGCGTGATGCTGCCGCTGCAAGGGCCGCTGCTGGCCACCTTTACCCTGTTCACTGCCGTGGCGTACTGGAACGAATGGTTCTGGAGCATGCTGCTCATCAACTCCGCAAGCAAAATGACGCTGCAGACCGTGCTTCGCTCCATCGTGGCGGAGGCCTCCGCCGCGGCGGACGTATCCACCGGGGAAGCCGATCTGGACGTGTTCTCCCAGGGGGTCAAGATGGCCGCCGTCATGATGGCCATGGTGCCCATCATGTGCTTCTATCCCTTCCTGCAAAAGTATTTCGTCAAAGGGGTCATGGTTGGCTCCGTAAAAATGTAAACCGGCGGCAGGCAAGCCGTTGGAAATATATCATTTGGAAAGGGGTTACTCTCATGAAAAAATGGCTGGCTCTGTTCCTCGCGCTCCTGATGGTGGTGCCGTGCGTGTCCGCTTTGGCGGAATACGACGAGCATATCTCCTTCACCATCAACTCCACCCACTCCAATTCCTCCATGGACTACAACAGCGACGGCATGTACAAGTACATCTCCGAAATGTTCAATTTCGACTATGAGGTGTATCCCGTTTCCAAGGACAGCCAGAGCGAAAAGATCCGCACCTGGATCAACGGCGGCACCATGCCGGACATCGTGTCCTGGCGCAATTTCGATTATCAGGAATACGCCACCTACGCCGAGCAGGGCCTGCTGGGCGCGCTGCCGGAGGGCTGGGAAGAAAAATATCCCGACCTGTACCAGATGGTGAAGGTCAGCGGCCTGTACGATAAGCTGCACATCGACGGCGTGATGTACGCCATCCCCCACGCCACCTTCGCCCGTTTCAGCGGCATGCAGACCGTGGTGAGCAACCAGACCCTGTATTACCGCAAGGACTGGGTGGAAAAGCTCGGCATGGAACCCTTCGGCGATACCGTTACCCTGTCCCAGATCGAAGCGCTGTGCAAGGGCGCGGTTGAAAAGGACCTGGCCGGCAACGGCGCCACCATCGGCTTCAGCACCGACCCGGACTACTATTCCAACTTCCTGATGCAGTTCGCCGAAGTGGACTATGACGCCTTCATGAAAGCGGACGGAACATACAAGCTGGCGGCCTCCGATCCCAAGGTGATCGACTGGATCAGCTTCGGCAAGGATTGGTATGAAAAGGGCATCGTGGACCCGGACTTCTACCTCAACGCCATTTCCGATACCACCAACAAGTTCACCTCCGGCATCGCCGCCTGCATGATGCACAACGGCGCCATTTCCTCCTATCACGGCTACAAAGTCACCTTCGATTCCAGCACCGGCCTCAATTCCGACGAGTGCATCGGCGTGGCCGCCATGGCGACGGACGACGGTGTGGCCCATACCAACGAAGCGGCCAACTACTGGAGCGCCACCTTCTTCAGCCCCGACATTTCCGAAGAAAAGCTGGAGAGGCTTCTGACCATCATGAACTGGGCCTGCACCCAGGACGGCCAGCTGACCGTGGTGGTGGGCGTGCCCGGCGAAACCTGGGAATACGATGAAAACGGCGACGTGAAGATGCTGACCGAAAAGGACGCCAACGGCAACTATCCCTCCACCCCTGACCTGTACAACAGCTACAATATCTTCCGTTCCCTGGGCATCCTGCCGGACGACTATTCCTTCGTCAACCCCTCCAACGAAAAACTGGTGGTGGATCAGATCAAAGCGGTCTACGCCGCCAAGGAACGGGGCTACATCATCCCCCTGGATTACGACTACGAGTTCTTCGCCAGCGACGCCAAGTCCCAGTTCTCCCTGGACTTCCAGGATGAAATCACCCGCATCATCCTGCTCAAGGACGCCGACGTGGCCGCCGAATGGAACAGCTTCCTCACCCAGAACCAGGCGATCTGGGAACCCGTCATTGCCGATCTGAACAACGCGTTCTTCAAGTAATTCCCCTGTTTCCCCGGCTGCCGGTATGCGCTGTACCGGCAGCCTCTTCTTACACATAACAGCCCAAAAGGAGCCTCCCATGCCGTACATCTACGAAACGCACATGCACACCAATCAGGCAAGCGCCTGCGGCCGGTCCCCCGGAAGGGATTACATTCAGAAATATATGGACGCGGGCTATGCGGGCATCATCATCACGGATCATTTTTTCCGGGGAAACTGCGGCGTGGACCGCGCCCTGCCCTGGAAGGAATTCATTCACCGCTTCTGCTCGGGGTACGAGGACGCGCGCAACGAGGGCGAAAAGCGGGGCTTTCCCGTATTCTTCGGCTGGGAAGAAAACGTGGACGGCGACGAATACCTGATTTACGGCCTGGATGAAAGCTGGATGATGGAGCATCCCGATATGCCGCGCTGGACCCGGAAGCAGCAATACGATATCATCCGCGCCGCGGGCGGGTGCGTGGTGCAGGCCCATCCCTTCCGCGCCAGGAGCTACAACCACACCATTTACCTGTCCGCCCAGCTGTGCGACGGCGTGGAGGTTTTCAATTGCGGCAACGAAATGAACTGGAACATTTTGGCCATGCGGTACGCCCAGGTCATCGGAAAGCCCGTCACCGCCGGGTCGGACAACCACTGCGCGGACTTCATGCGAAAAGAAAATCTGGCCGGGGTCGTTCTGGATCAGCCCTTATCCTGCATTCAGGATTATGTGGACGTGATTCTGAACCGAAAGCCCATGGGCCTGCATCTCCCCGTCCCGCTCCCGGAATGGACGAAGAATATTTCCCCCGATCTGCCCGCCCTGTGGCTCGGAGAGCAGGGCGAAACCACGGGCCTGGACGTGATGGACATGCTGTCCAAGCCCCGTCAGCCGTAAAGAAACAAAAAAGCCTCGCGGCCATTCGGCTTCTCCTGCCGAACCGCCGCGGGGCATATTTTTGCGTATGGAATGATATCGCTGTGAACGATTCCCCATGAAGGAATCCGAGAATTCATACTAAATCAAGTCTAAAACGTTGAATGATATGGGATGAATTTTTCGTTCTGGCTAAGCTGACCGGAACGAAGCAACGCCAGCGCGAAAAAGGCGCCCATAGATTCAACGTTTTAGATGCGATTTAGTATCAGAACGTGACGCCCTCAAAGCCCTGCCACACGTTTTTCCCGCTGTATTTCATGGCCGTGGCCTGACCCCGCAGCACCTTGAGTACCGGGTAAGCCATGGCCTCCTGCTCCATTTCCCCCGGATAAACGGCAATGGGGGCGATCCAGCCGACACGCTGACGGATGCCGACGGTGATATCGTCAAAGCGCATCAGGCCGCCGGTGAGCAGAATGGCGTCCACCTTGCCGGAAAGCACGGCGCTCATGGCCCCGATGTGCTTGCAGATTTGGTAAATCATGGTATTCCAAACCAGGGTGGCCTTTTTATCGCCCTGGGCCACCAGCGCGTGAACGGTATCGGAATTGGAGGTGCCGAACAGGCTGACGAAGCCGCCGGAACGGGAACACATGCGCCGCACGTCGTCGGTGGAGTGGGCTTCGATATAGTCCAGTAGCGCCAGCACCGGCACGCTGCCGATGCGGGTAGGGGCGAAGGGGCCTTCCCCGTCCGCGCCCATGGTGCCGTCGATCATCTTGCCGTGGTCGTGGGCGCTGACGGTAACGCCGCCGTCAATGTGGGCCACAATGAAATTGCAGTCCTCATACTGCTTTCCCATGGATTCGGCGTGGGCCGTCGCCACCGCCTTGGGATTCAGCACGTGGGAATGGCCCTGGCGGTAAAGCCCGCGAATGCCCGTCAGCCGCGCGTAATCGCAGTATTCGTCCACGTTGGTAGGGTTCAGGGTGTAGGCGGGGCGGTTGTAGGCCAGAGAGAATTTCCAGGCCAGCATCACGCCCAATTTGGCGGCGTGTTCGCTGCCGCCGACAGCCGCTTCGGTATCGTCGTACAGCTTCTGGTCGATGATGGTCACGCCGCTGGGCTGGGTACACGCGCTGCCGCCCCGGCCCACGAACACGTCGATTTCGGAGGGGGCCACCCCTTCCTGCTTGAGCATATCCAAAATGACCTTGTACCGGAAGGGCACCTGGCCGTTGACGTGGGAAAACTGCAGCAGCACCGGCGCGTCATGGAACTGGCTTTTTTGAAACAGCTCCTTTTCGTTTTCAAAAAGGCTGATCTTGGTGGAGGTGGAGCCGGGGTTGATTACCAGCAGCTTATAATTCTTTTCCATCGCTTTTACGTGTCGGGAAGCTTCTTTTGGAATACTTCGGCGCGCTCCTTCTTTTTTTCGCGTTTTCCCCACGCGGGGAAACAGCGTATCTTTATTCTTTCACAGCCGCCGGATTTCCTGCCAGCCTTTGTCTTTTCCCGGTATTTAAATCCAGTCAGTTGCTGGAAGAGGAGGAAGAAGAAGCGGCGGCGGAGCTCGCCCGGTCGCGCATCATATGCTGCAGGGTCACCAGGATGGCGACCACGGTTTCCTCCAGCTCGGGGCGGTAGATGTCGATGCAGTATTTATCATGCACGGAGAACAGCTTCTGGCTGATGACGGCGATGATGCTGCCGTCCGCGTCGTACAGCTGGAAGTTCAGGCCCGCGATATTGCCCTGCAGCTGCCAGCCTAAGCCCTCGATGTTGGTCACGTCCTTGACGATGTGCCAAAGCTCGTTGGAAAGCTCGAATTTCGTTCCGTCGCCCATGGTGACGAAGTGACGTTCGTGCAGGGTCCAGAATTTGCGCTCGATGTGGGCCACCTGCCGCCCGGAAGCGTCGGTCACGTCGGTTTTATCGTGGAGGGACAGGAACTTGGAATAAGACTGGTACACCACCTGCTCGTTTTCATCCGTGATGCTGGTCTGCTGGTGCAGGGAGAACACCTTGGTGGTGGTGAACAGGGAACGGGCGGGCTGGCCGAAGCGCTCCACGTTGATCGCGTTGGCCTGTTCGCCCGCTTCCCGGAACCGATGATATTTGGAAAAAACGCCCATGCTTACTCTCTCCTCTCGTGTTATAAAGACCAAATACATATTTTCTTCATTCTCCGCGATTCTCCTTCTTTTCAATTCATCTTTTGGCAAGTTTGCCCATGGCAATCGCATGAGTTACAAAAGTGTTACGGAGCAGGCTTAGGAGAGAGAATTTTATCAAGAGCGAGCAAAAGGAGTTGGGGATTTCTACCGCACATTTTGCGTTTTCGTCTTGCACTGACATTCTTTTTTCCGACGTCCAGGAAAGATAAAGCGTTCAAGGCAAAATGGCGTATAACAGCAAGATTGTCTGCGGAATGATCTTTATGGATTCTTGAAGCATCCTCATGGAAGGAAACATCAAGGACATGATGGAGGGAAGCTTCGATGCCCCAATGCGCTCGAACAGCTTTTGCGAACGTCTGAACATCCGTAACAGAATCAGAATTGCGGTCATGGGGTTCTTGCTCAGACCGGGTACGGTACGAATCAGGGCAAGCTGAGGAGAAAAGGGTTCCGCAATAGAGAGGATTTTCTTCTCGATATACTTCCCTTAGCTGACTGCGAAGGACGGCAAAGGTTTCTTCGGAAATATCGTGCTCGATCTTGCAGGCGTCCTTCCGGGTAGTTTGCTCATTAACGCCCAGTTGAACGAGATACCGGGTCAAGACTTTGTGCCGGTCATAGATCCGCCGAGCAATGGCGTCGCCTGTTTCCGTCAGGCTGATATAGTTTTCCTGATTCATGGTGATATAGCCGTTCTCCCGCAGATTCTTCATGGCGAAGCTGACGGATGGCCTGGTGACGCCGAGCTTTGCGGCAATATCGACGGAGCGGGCGTATCCCTTTTCTTCCCGCAGCATCAGGATCATTTCCAGATAATCTTCCGCTGATTCATGAATGTTCATGAGGTTTTCCTTTCCGCAATCAGGGCCATTTTCGGTGGGGCGGCATTCGCTTCCAATCAGTTTATACGCTCGCCGCTTTTCCATTCGGAAGCGGCGAGACGGCCGATCGCGCTGAACGCTTCGCTACGCCTTCGGCCGCGCACCGGTCGCCTCGTTATTATACAATGGAAGTCCGATTCTGCCAACCAATCCCGGGAGGATCACGCAATCTTCCAGGAAGCGGCCTCCTGTCTTCCCTCCACAAAAGATTTGTAAATGCCGTCTTTCTTGATCAGCTCATCGTGCGTTCCGCATTGGGCTATATGACCGTTATCCACCACGAAGATTTGGTCGGCATGGCGCACGGTTTTCAGGCGATGGGCGATCATAATGATGGTTTTCTCTTTCGTCAGTTCCTCAATGGCTTCAGTAAGTTCCGTCTCGTTCTCTGGGTCCACATTGGCGGTGGCTTCGTCCAGGATGATGATGGGCGCGTCCTTCATGATGGCCCGGGCGATGGAAATGCGCTGGCGCTCGCCGCCGGATAAGTGGCTGCCCGCGCCGCCGCAGACGGTTTGATAGCCGTTTTCCAGCTGCATGATGAAATGGTGGCACCCGCAGGCTTTCGCCGCTTCCATCACCTGCGCGTCCGTGGCTTTGGGATTGCCTAAGCGGATATTTTCCATCACGCTCATATCGAACAGATAATTGTCCTGGGACACGTAGGCAATCTTCTTCTGGTAATCGTCCAGGGGGATTTGCCGGATATCCACGCCGCCAAAGGTGACGCTGCCGCTGCCTACGTCCCAGAAGGAGGCGATCAGCTTGGCGATGGTGGATTTGCCCGAGCCGGAGGGCCCCACCAGCGCATTGACCGTACCCTCCCGGATGGACAGGTTCACGCCGTGCAGCACTTCTTCTTCCTTGTAGGCGAAATGCACGTCGTTCAGCACGATGTCGCTGCCTTTGGGCTTTTCTTTCATGGCGTCGGGGCGGATCAGCTCCGGCTTTTCCAGAATACTGGTCACTTCGCCGATAATGGTGCCCAGCTTGCTCATATCGTCCATGCAGCTGGCGGCAATCACAAAAGGCGTGATGAGGCCCAGGGACAGAATAATCAGCATCAACAGGTCAGGCCCCGTGACCCAGCCGTTGATGAAGTAGGACACGCCGAAGGGCAGCAGGGCCAGCAGCGTGGCGGGCATGATCACCAGCGCGGCGTTCTGATCCACATTGCAGCGCCGCATCCATTCCACGAAGCAGTCCGCCCCTTCCTTGGCCGCGGTGACGAACTTTTCATAGCTGGTCTTGGCCTTGCCGAACGCCTTGATGACCTCGATGCCGTTGATGTACTCCACAGCCGTATCGTTCAGGGCTTTGGTTTTGACCACGGTGTTCTGGTAGCTCGCCTGGCTGCCCCGCATCATCAGCGCGAAGAAGAACAGCCCTACCGGCACTGTGATCAGAGACAGCAGCGCCAATTGCCAGCTGATGGACACCATATAACCGAAGATCACAAAGGGAATGATGAAGTTGGACGTGACCTCCGGGATTATATGGGCCAGGGTAGTTTCGATGGAATCCACCCGTTCCACGATGATATTCTTGTAGGTGCCGGAGGATTCGTCCAGCACGTCGCCCAGGGGCATCCTGGAAAGCTTTCTGGTCAGCCTGCGGCGGACGTTGGCCAGCACCTCAAAGGTAGCCTGATGGGACAGCGTTGTAGAAAACGCGTGGAACAGTCTGTCCAGCACAAAGAACAGCGCCATCCAGAGGCATTGCGTCAGGCAATACGGAAAATCCGCTGTTTTCTCCAGCAGTCCCTTCATGATTTTTGCCATGAAAATGTAGGGAACGAACCCGCAGCCTACGCTCAGCAGAGCCAGCAGCACGCTGCCCACATAGCTGCCTTTGCGGCTTCCCGCAAATGACAGAGTCCATCCCAGAGGGCTCCGCCTGCTCGTCTTTGCCTGTTTGTCCATGGAACAATCAACCTCCTGTGCATTAGTTAGTTATGGCTAACATTACGGCGTTAAAAAACGCCCTTATATTACTTGGAAATAAGGGCTCAGTAACCGAAGAGCTCTTGCCAGCCTTTCGAGAAAAAGCGATCCAGCGTAGAGGCATAACGCAGAGCTTCTTCGCGTGAGAAGCCATGCTCCACCGCCTGAAAAACGGCGTTCACATTCGCTGTGACCAGCAGATGGAACTCTTTGGGATCGACATCACTGATTTCTCCGCCCTGTTCCTTCAGAAGATCCATCATCACCATCGTTGTTTTTTCTTCTTCAATGGCCAGATCATGCAGAAAGGTTTCGTAGCGGGTGCCCTGGGCCTTGCAGATCAGCAGCCGGAAAGCGTCCAGATGGTCATAGATATAGGTCATGGCAAGCCGCGCTTCGCCGCCCGTCTGCCATTTTTCGGAAATGGTACCGGCTTGCAGCGCTTCCCGTTCGGCTTTTTCCTCCTGCCGATACAGCGCCATGAGGCCCTGATAGGCAGGCTCCACCAAGGCGGAAAACATCTCCTCCTTGCTGGGGAAATGCTTATACAGCCCCGCCGCGCTCATGCCTGCCGCAACCGCAATGCGCCGCATGGAGGCATCGACAAAGCCATAGGTCAGAAACTCCTGCCAGGCAGCAGTCATGATCTGTTCATGATGTCCCGCCTTATCACGCGCCATGCGCATCCTCCTTTCCACAAGAAAGCGAACAGTGTACGCTTTCGAGTCATAGCATACACTGTTCGCTATCGTTTGTCAACCCATTTTTGAAAAAAACAGATTTCTTGTTCAACAGGATGCGGGCTTTGCAGAAGATTTTAGTTATTTTCTCTCTTTTATTGCGTGAATACCAGTTTCCTTCATGCGTGGCACCACAAAATGGACAGGATCATCTTCTGAAACAAAAAGCATGTGCCATGATGCCGCATAGCACACGCTCTTTGGGAGAAGGCAGGAGGCGCATGATTTCTTTGGAAAAAACATGCTTTTGAGAGTTAGTTATATCTATCCTCGAACGTAGTATATAATACCTCCGCCCGATTGTCAAGCGGAAAAGGGACGGAAAAAACAATTCGTGAACAATGATGTCTGTTACTTTATGCACCGGAAAAACCCTTCCGCCCGGACGGCGTGTAGGACGCCCTGATTTCATCGTGCCGTGACATGCTCATTTCCTCCCCACCAGCAGCGTCGATCCGCCCAGGCCCAGCCATGCGGCTTCCTTTTTGCCCATGAAGTTCCCGTCCGTCGTGTCAGGTAAATCGCCGCTGAGGGAAAGATATAGTGATCCGTATGGGTGCGCACGCCGCCGGAAAGAGAATCGTACTTCCTCAAAATGGCCTCCAGCCGGGTTTCCGCCTTGTTCCACAGATCATCGCTGAGGGATTGCGGAAATCGCCTGTCCATCTCGTCCTTGACGGCCTGTTTTGCTTTCAGCATTTGCTTTGCGGTTTTCATATTCAGCTCTCCTCAATGCCCGAATACGGGAAACATGATCCCGGCCAGAACCGCCGCAATGATCGGATTCCCAATGATCGTAATCAGCCATTTCACGATCAGCGTCTTTCGGGGAATATACGGTTTCAGATCCTCCGTGCCCGGGATCGTCCACGCCTTGGTATGGCCGACCCAATACCAGTCGATGAAGAAGCGGTCAAACAGTCCCTCCGCCATGGCGAGAAGAAGGATCTGCCAGAAGGGTGTCCAGAACCCTCTTGCGCCGTTGATGCCGTAAACCGCCCACAGCACAAAGGCGATCAGGACGGGCAGCGTGATGAATTTGAACAGCTTTTTATTTCGGCTCAGCCTGTCTTTTGTGATCAGACCCATTTTGACGACCCGCTCCTGTACGTCCTGTTCAAACAGAAAGGCGGCGTTGTGGGTTCCGTTGGCAATGGCAACCACACAGGGCAGGAAAAGGATGAAGCAAACGACGAGGCATTCAAGAATCAGGATCATGGGCTAACCTCCTTAAAACAGCGTACAGATCCACGCTGCCAGCGCGGAAGCCGCAGGGAAAATGACCAGCAGCTTCAGCAGTTGGCTCTTGATGTTAAAGCCATACTTTTTCAGAGGGTATATGCTCCCCACCTCTGGAAAGTAGTATTGGAAGAAATGAAACTTCATCAACAGAAAGTAGTCAAAGCAGACCATATCATAAACCTTGTAGATCGTGAAGATAAGCACAAACCGCAGGAAGAACTGCCAGAAGGTGAATCCGCTTCTGAAACCGTCCCAGATCGAAATCACCCCGACGCCCAGGATCATGAGAATGGCAAAGGCCATGAACGTCCAGCCGATGATCCTCGCACCATAGAACAGTTCCTTTTCCCTTGGCTGGATCACCGCCTGCGCCTCCTTTGGAGCCGAAGAGAAGAACTCCTTCTTCTGGATGAACGCGACCGCGGACAGCAGCATCAGCGTAATCGCTGCACAGAAAACGATGGCAAGGAAAATAGTGAGCAGCATGGTGTCATCCTCCAAAATCAATCTGATAAACTTACACAGGCATCTCCATGAACTCATCAATGGCTTTCAGCACCGGGAGCGTGTATTTTTCTTCCCCCAGCAGCCATTGCTCGTGCTGCATATCGAATTCCCGGATCTCTGGGTCACGGAAATACTTTCTATATCGTTTCAGATATTTTTCGCCCATCTTGTTTGCATAAATGAAATGCACCTTTGTGTGCTCCACATGGATGTCGTCCTGAAGCCATGTCAGCAAATCAGTATAGTATTCGTTTTTGATGGACTCCGGCGAGAAATTTCCAAAGCAGGCCATGAACTTGTCTGCCGTCTCGTCGCTCATTTCAAATAAGCTCTTGAGTTTTTCACGGGTTTTGGCCTTCTTCTTTTCACCCTTGGTAAAGCTGGTCAGCAGCGGTACCACCAGCTTCGATTGCAGCCATGCGCTGAATCTTCCGCTCTGGTCGAGATCAGGGCTGCCGAAAATGCCGTGATCCAGGTGTACATTTTGCCGCTGGATCAGCTGCCCCACGAAGCTTGAACCCAGGGAGGAACCAATGGCTCCGTCGATTCGGCCATGGAAGTGATCTTTGATATATTGCTCAATTTTCCCCGTCACCGTGAGCATATCGGGGAAAATGAGATCACTGCCGTCAAACCCATCATAATTGACGCAGACCAGGTGATATTTTTCACCCAGCCTATCCAGTACGGAGCCGAAATTCGTCTGATAATCGCAGGCTGTTCCCGGCAGCAGGAAGAGGACTTTGCCCGGCATAAGGCCCATTTCGTCAAACTGCATTTCGCTTCCTCCTCAGAAAATCATCACGACAAGCCCGGCAATGATCGCCGCGCCGACGATCCAGATCAGGGTCAGGATGCCGCGCTTTTTGAGTATCTCCGGCCAGGTCTGCACGAAGGGAATGTCCTCCGTACCGGGAATGATCCAAAGCTTTGAATGTCCCACCCAAAGCCGGTCGATCACGATGCCGTCAAACCAGTTCATAACCTCCAGAAACAGCAGCGCCTGGAAATATGCGGGCCGGAAATCATGAATGTCGTTCCACAAGCCGATGATCAGCAGCAGCGCGGCCAGCAGCACCAGAAGGAACGGGATCATGAAGCGCTTCCGTTTCCGGGCGACAGTCTCTCTGTCGGTCAGACCCAATTCAAATACCCTCTCCTGCACGGGCTTGGGATAGAAGTACAGGGCGTTCAGGGCGTTATTGCACACCGCCAGCTTGACCATCAGGGTGAACAGCGCGCAGAACAAAACCAACTGCAAAACGATCATGCTTTCCTCCATTAGAACAGGCTCCCGACGCCTGCCACAATCAGCGCCGCGATGGGACACACCAGCAGCGTCCAGCCCAGGGCGTGCTCCGGGATTGCCAGGGTTTTCAGCCATTCCTTGCGCTCCCAGGCTTTGCAGCTTTCCGCGCCTTTGATCATGTGCCTCACCTTTCCGGGCAGCCAGCAGTCCAGGATCAGGAAATCGCTGATGCTGACCATGGTCATTTCCACATAGCCCGTCCAGAACAGGGGCCAGAAGCCCTTGACACCGGCCAGTCCCGCGCTGACGCCCCACCAGATGAAGATCAGAAGATACAGCGGATAAAGAAGCAGGTACATTTTCCTGACGTCGCGCCTGTCTACATAAGGTGCTGCGGCATCTTTGATTTCCTTGGGAAACATGGTGCTGTACGCTTGGGGCCACAAAAGAAATCCCACGCCCACCACGGCGTTGAACAGCAGGGACATCGCCAGACCGTCCACAATGATTCTCGGCCAGTTCATTTGATTTTTCCCTCCAACAATTTGATCCATTTCCGCTGTCTGTGCGCATAGAATGCCTTTGCCCACAGCCAGACGAAGAACGTCCTCCATCCTGCCCGAATATCTACCTCATCAGTGTATTCCGTCTGTCCGCCCAGGTCTTTCAGGGTGATCCTGTGATCCCATACCTGAACATGTTCATTGCTTTCCCTGCTCTGAATCTCATCTTCGTCAAACCGCTCGATGCGTATGGTGTGTGTGCCAAATGGAATCACGCCAAACAGCCTGAACCGATAGGAGGACACGCCCCCGACACGCCACACATTGTCTGTCTGAACGTCAACCGGCGTAAAGGAAGCATACGGCGCAGCAATGATCTGGAGCGTTTGCAGGCGTTGCAAACGGTTAAAAACGTCAGATCGTTTTGCCGGGAAAATGGATGTCTTCCGAACAATCATGGCAATCACCTGCCTGTTTCTGCTCAGTGGGTCTTCTGTCCTTTCGTCAGGCTTATTGCGCATACCAGATACATCAGCCCCCAGCCCAGGGATTCCGTCCCTGAGTCCAGCCCTTCCACAACGAGATTGAGCAGTTGTCCAAGCAGCAGGATGATGACCGGATTGCAGATCAGGGCAATCTTCCTGACCGGCAGCATTCCTTTGACCACCATGCCGATCCAGCCAATCGCGGCGAAGCCGTCACAGAGGATAAAGCCAAGTACCAGAGGGACGGCGATGCTTTTCAGCACGCGAAGCGTCATGTTGATAGAAGCGGCCGTGTCGCCCGTTGCCTCCATTCCGGCGTTGAACACCACCGGCAGCATACATATTCCAATGTGGATGAAGGCGAAATACAGGATGCCGCCCCAGTTAGCGATTCGGAAAAGCCTGTACAGCTTTGACCCGCCAAGGCCGTATTGATTCTCCATGACCTTCATGAGTTCCACTGCGGCCACGGTGAAAAGCGGCACGCACAGAAAACCCAGCATGGAGGACAGGGCATACCGCCAATCTGGGACAACAGAAGCCGTGATCCCCATAGAAGCGTTTGGATCATTCGTCATGCTGAACGTACCAAATCCAAGCAAGTAATCGCCGATCATTGCCAGCACCATGGCCGCGCAGCCCAGCAGAATCTTTTGTCTGGACGTTTTCATTTCCAGTCACCCCTCAGCGTTTGGATCATCCATTTCCAGCCTTCCTTCGCCTCTCGGCAGAGCGGGAAGACGGGATAGCAGTGGAACATACCCTCACCGATGACCATTTCATAATCCACGCCATATTTCCGCATGGCCGCCTCAAAGGATGGCGCAAGGGCATACAGGCATTCATCCGTGCCATAATTGAAAATCACCTTTGGGCAGCCGGTGAAATCGCCGGTTTGCAGATAGATCATATATTCGGGGACGCTATCGTTCCCATGCCGCATGATAGCTTCCGCTGTTTTCATGTATTGTGCCGGAATTGCCACGTCTTTTTTGTCCAGTTCTATCATCCGTTCCCATTCTTCTTCCGTCTTTACGCAGGAACCGGGAGAGAGCGCGAGGATCAATGCGGGCCGGGGCAGTTCGCTTTTCAGATCGTTCATATAAGGAATCATGCCAAGCGCCAGATTGCCGCCGGAGGAGGTGCCCAGCAGTGAGATGTTTTCCGGCGCATAGTGCCTGAGCATCTCCCGGTAGGTGCGCAGGATCATCTGATAAGCGCGGCTCAGCGGGTAATCGGTACACAGCGGATAATAGGGCACATAGAGATCCAGCCCGCTTTCTTTGGCGACCTGCATCGCCTTTTTGACAGAACCGGGCCGGGGAGCGCTGACCATGCCGCCTCCGATCAGGAAGAGGTTGGCGCGCTTTGCCCGGGGCTTGTGCGTCATCACCAACACAGAGCAGCCGTCGATGGTGATGCACTCCACATTGATTTCAGCGTCCCGCAGTTCCGGGATGGGATTCTTCGTGTTCCGTGCTTTTGCGCGGGCAATAATGGCCTCCGTGCCTCCAGCAAAGCTCTTGTTCTTGAACCCGATGAGACGAACCAGCGTTTTCAGCAATTCATATTTGAAGCTCATTCTTTATTCCACCGCTTTCCGCTTGTATCCGCAGTCGCAGTAAGGCCCGCCGGAGGCGAGCGTGTATTTCCGCACAAAGTCTGTTGTCTCGCCCGCCTTGCTCATGGTGTAATCCAGGCTGCACATGGCGGGGACAAATTCAAAGAGGCCCAACTCCTTCATCAGGGTACAAATGCCGCATTGGTTGAACCGGGCTTCATAGCCGCTGCCGTCTGCATAGGGCAGGAAATCCATATTCCAGGAATAAGGGTTCCGGTCTGCGGCCCGGAAAGCGGCAGTTTTCTTCATGCCCTGCACGTCACCCTCGCTGAATTTCCGCTTCCCGCTCATGCGGCAGAACCTTTTCATGACGCCCGTCATCATGGCTTCGCGGTAATAGACGGCCGCCTGTTCCACCGTGGGCTTTTCGGGCAGATTCAGCAGGAAGGCCGTCAGCGTAGCGCAGCTGACGATGTTCATTTTGAATCGGTCGCCCTTTTCAAAGGCCGGAAGGGAGGCAATGATTTCTTTGTATTTTACTTTTGCTTTCCCGGTGATTTCTGCTGCTGTCTTCCGGTCGATCCCCAGCGTATCGGTCAGTTGCTTTTGAAACGAGCGCCGGAACAGCAGCCACATACCCCAAGGCATTCCTGCGTACTTCATTGTGCATACCTCCAGCGTGATGGGTGATTGAGGAAGAATCATTTCTTTGCCAACACTCTGATCCAGGGTTTGGATGCATGGTGGTCGAATCGCACTTCGGAGAAGCCCGCTTTCCGCAATGCTGTCTCAAGCTGCTCTGCTGTATAACACTTCATCCCATCAATGATCTTTTCAAACTTCTGGCCGGTCTGGTCCTTGCCGTCCGACTCATTGCAAATCAAGAAAAGTCCACCCGGTTTAAGAGTGTTCGCCACCTGTGCAAAGCATTTTTCAAGTCCGGGCCAGAAATAAACGGTTTCAAAGGCGGTCGCCAGATCATAGGTTCCTGCCGGGAGCGTCAGCCTTGACACGTCGCTCTGCTGAACAGTGCAGCGGCCAGATGATATCATCTGCTGATTGTATGCTGTCGCTTTCTCAACGGATAACAGAGAGTAGTCGATGGCTGTCACATGCGCTTGAGGATACCTTGTCAGCAATTCCCCGGCGTTCCGGCCCGCGCCGCAGCCAAGATCCACCGCTTTCTGCGGCGTGATGGACGGTACATACGAAAGCCCCCAGTCCGCCAGTTTGGCATGCCCGGTGTTCATCCCGTTCAGCATCATCTTCCCCAGAAAGCCCTCCGGCTTCCGCGTCTGGCTCACAAAGTTTTTGAACAGTCCCATTCTGGTTTGCTCCTTTCAGATACTTTCGCTGCGCTTCCATCCGTCGCCCGCGTCGGTTTTGTGCCGGACGAAATCGAAGTCGCAACAGTCGCCACCCTGGCAGAGGGTTTTCGTACGCTTAAAGTCGGTGTAAGGCAGGCTGCCAAAGGCAATCACATCCGAGTGGCAGAACATAGCACCCAGCTTCATCAAATCCCGTTTGCCAAAGATATGTTTGTACAGACATTCGCGGCACTCAAAATGGAAGCGGTTTTCGGGGTCTTCGTCCAGGTGCCAGGTATAATGCCAGCCCGCCCCGGAGCCGTGCCGGAAGCCAAAGGGCAGGACCTTCTTCATCAGCGAAAGACTAAAGGGCAGCCGGGCCAGCCGCTGAAAAAACGCTTTCCGGGGTTTCAGCGCCGCCCACATAGATTCGGAAACGATTTTGAACGTCTCCGGTTCACTTTTACCATGCTGCTGCAATACCTCATACAGTGCGATGGTGGTCAGAATTTGCGCCAGGTGCTTGTAGTTTCCCTGATCGCAATACTGTTTTTCTTCTTCGATCAGCACCCGCATCCGGCTGTACACGTCCCGCTGAATCTCCGGGGACAGCATGGAAAACAGCGTTTTATAACGGCTGATTGCCACCAGTTTTTCAGGCGTATATTGCTTCATACCCCGTCATTCCTTTCGCACTCCACGTACATCATGGCGATCCGCGCCGCCATTTCTTTGCTGAAGGTCACGCGCCAGCCGTAGTTCCCCAGAAAATTCAGGTATTGCCTTGCTGTCCATTGATGCTCAAAGCGGATGCCCGCAACGCGCAGGATGCCCGACCAGATACGGCTTCCAAGCGTTCCCTTGTGCTCCACAAAGTTGGGGGCGATGAGCAGCCCACCGGGCCGCAGCACCCGTTTGATTTCATTCAGTACTTTCCCAGGATCGGGAACGATGTGCAAAGCATTGGCGATGATCACAGCGTCGAAAGAAGCGTCGGCATAAGGCAGATTCATGGCGTCCGCCACCTCAAAGGTCAGGTTGCTTGGGCATTCGCCTTTCTTCGCCTGGGCGATCATGCCGTCGGAATAGTCCGTGGCAATCATCTTTTTCGCCGCCGGGGCCACGTGCTTGGCAAGCAATCCGGGGCCCGTGGCGATCTCCAGCACGACCTTGCCCCGGATCATCTCCGGAATCCGGCTATACATAAAATCGTAAATGCGCTGATCGGCTTTCATGGCCTGCTTGTAGATCGGCGCGTATAAGTCCCATATCTTTTTCCTCATGCAAATGCTCCTTCTATCCCAGCGCCACATCCAGCGCCATCATCAGCGTGAAGCCTGCCGCAAACATCAAGACGCCGATATTGCTGTGCTCGCCCTCGCTCATTTCCGGGATCAGTTCTTCCACCACCACATACATCATGGCACCCGCCGCAAAGCTCAGCAGATACGGCATCGCGGGCACGATCAGGGAGGACAAAAGGATGGTCAGCACCCCTGCGATAGGTTCCACCGCGCCGGACAGCACCCCGTCCAGGAACGCCCTGCCCTTGCTCTTTCCCTCCGCGTGCAGCGGCATGGAAATGATGGCCCCTTCCGGGAAGTTTTGAATGGCGATACCCAGGGAAAGAGCCAGCGCCCCACCTGCGGTGATCTCCGCGGAGCCGGACAGCAAACCTGCATACACCACGCCCACCGCCATGCCCTCCGGGATGTTGTGAAGCGTAACGGCCAAAACCATCATGGTGGTTCGGGCCAGCCTGCTTTTCGGGCCTTCCGCTTGATTCGCGTTCATGTGCAGATGGGGGATGATAGAATCCAGCAGCAAGAGAAACAGGATGCCGCACCAGAAGCCGATCACGGCGGGCAGAAAGGAAAGCTTGCCCATGGGCTCCGCCTGCTGCATGGCGGGGATAAGCAGACTCCAGACGGAAGCCGCGACCATCACGCCGCTGGCAAAGCCGGTCAAAGCCCGCTGAACGCCCCGTGAGAGCGACTTTTTCATGAAGAATACGCAGGCAGCCCCGGCGGACGTGCCGATAAATGGGATCAGAAGACCGATTCCTGTGTCCATGTTCATTGCACGTCACCTCGTTTTCAGCGGGTTTTCTCTTCCAGTCGGATGCTTCTGGCCTTTTCTTCCGTGTCGTCATCCTCGATGTAGCCATCGTAGGGAGCTTGGGGATCAGAATAATGCCTGGTGAAAGGCTTGCAGATTTCTGCCCGGTGGGCAAAGGCAAAATCCAGATCGTCCGTCCATCCGGTATGCCCGGTAATGACCGCAATCCGACGATTCCGGCCGCGGATGTTTTCTTCCAGTTTTGCCAAGGACTGAACAGCCAGCCTGTTGTCTTCCGCCAGGGTGCTGAGGAAGCTGTACCCGCCGTCCGCCCCGAACCAGATCGTGTCGCCGGTGAAAAGATAGGTGTCGTCGATCAGATAAACCATGTGCCCCCAGGTGTGACCAGGAACCAGGATACACTCGATCTTGATATCGCCGATATGGAAGATTTGTCCATCCCTGAGCAGCGTTTTCTTGTTGTCCGTCTTGACCATGGGCAGCCTGTACAGCCCATGAAAGACCTTCCGACGCTTTTCTCCGGTCAGATAGCGGTTTTCGATCTCGCCGATATAAACCGTGGCATTCTTGAACAGCAATTCACTGTCCGTTTCCAGCGCGCCTACATGATCGGTATCCTGATGGGTGATGAGGATATCCCGGATGGAGGCCGGATCGATGCCCAGCCAGCCCATCTTCTCCCGCAGCCGCTCATAGTTGTATCCGGCGTCGATCATAACGGTCGTGCCGTTCTTGGTGTAGAAGAAGATATTGGCAATCCATTCCCGCACACAGGCCACATGATCGTCGATCCAGCCCGTGTTCAGGGGCTTGAAAATTGCTTTGCCCCGGAACAGCCTGCTCATGGATTTCTTTTGGTGCTCGGAATCCTTTCTTGCCATAGCTTATACGCCTCCTCATGCAATCACCGTGATAAGCCAGCCTACCAACGCAGCGGGAATCAGCGCAAACACGATGCCGGGGAACAGCATCCCTTTCAAGTGGAACCATTTTTGATGATAGGCTTTATCCATGTGTTCGGTGCCCTCCAGCCGGAACATCTTCATGTTGGCAAACAGCACCCAGTCCAGGAAGAATGTGTCATATGCTCCGATCCAAACCATCAGGACAAAAGCAACGGCAAACCCCTGCCAGAAGGTCTTTGCCCCGGCGAAACAGGCGCAGGCGGTCAGAATGGCGGTGAACATCAGGACACCCAGACCTTTAGTAAGAAGGACATTCTTTGACTGATAAGATACATCCACGCGCTGATGCGTTTTGAAGTACTCCTCCTGTATGTCCGGCGGGTAGTTGTGGATCGCGGCGGCAGAATACTTTTTGTTGCCTCTGTAATTGACAAACACTATCGATGTGAACAGCGCCGCGAAAATCAGCGCTTCAATAACCAGTACCCAAATGTTCATGTCTTCACGCTTCCTTTCCCGCGTTTGTTTCCGCTTTTCCTGATAAAATCAGCAACCCCGCAAACATCCACAGACTGCCGATGCTTATCCATCCTGCCGTGATTGCGTTACGCAACGCCGTTTCCGGCAGGAATTTCAGCAGCATCGTCAGCGCCATACCCACCGCCGGGCAGAAAATCCAGCAAACTTTGGGATAAGGCGTCAATTCCTTGGCAAAGGCGGTAATATGCGCAATATGATGCACCACCCAGAAGACGAAGAACAGGATCATCCCCGGCAGCAGAAAGTACAGTCCGAAGCGGACGGAAGCCTCCAGTGCCGTGTCCGGGCTGGCGTTTGTCATATATTTATAGAAAAACACACAGGCCAGGCAGGGCACATGCACGCCGCAGCCGCCGAAAGCGAGAATGCCAAGAATCCCGCTGCGGTATAAGTGGGCGTACTTTTCGGAATACGGCTTGATCAGACGATAGACCGCAAAATAGCACAGGGCTTCCAGCGGAATGCCGATCAGGCCGAGAAAGGCCGACCAGAAAATCGTGCTGTCCGGCAGATGCAGGTACATGGAAAGAAAGCCCTCCATGCCCGATTTGCTTGCGTCATGCACGCCCCAGCCCAGCAGCATATCGCCGATAAGCACCATCAGCGCGGCGAAAATGCCCAGCTTCAGCAGATGTCGGATACGAGGCCAATCAAGTGAATTATCATTTGAAGCACGAACATTCATGTTTCGTTCCCTCCTCGTGCGTTAGTTTTACCTAACTATCATTCAAAAAAATAAGACGATCACGAGGTCTTTTCTTCTCTTTCCCGCTTTTTTGCGCCCGGCTTCTGCCGCTCCGGCTTCACCGCATCCTCCGGCACAGCCCATGAGCGCCCCAAACGCTCGCAGCCCGGAACACGCCCTTCCAGGATGTATTGATTCACCCAACGGATCGAGATGCCCCATTTCTTAGCCGTCTCACTGACGGATCGATAACCTTTCATTCTCTCCTCCGACTTTTGTTTGCCGCCGGCTCCGGGCGCAAGTTAGTAATTTCTAACGCCTATATTATATTCCAAATACAGCGGAAATCAAGAGGAAAATTGAAGAAAACAAAAAATGTTAATTTCTATAAAGAAGGAAATAGGTAATACATCCATGGTTCTTCTCCCCTTATGTTTGATTTACGAGTACAATATCTGCATATTGCTTGTAGGCGGCTCACATGTTTTATTCTATCAATCATGATGCCCTGTTTTTGTCTCATAGGATGCAGCATTTGAACATATAAGAAGCACAGAAAATATTCAATTATCGCAACAGCGATCTGAGCATATGATTATGATTACTCTATGAGCAGGAATTTATTCACAAATAAACGAAAGATTGTGTGCACAAGTCAGGGAAATGTTCCTCTTTACAAACATGTGTTCTCGTGTATAATATGTGTGTAGGGTAATCAATGGATTCTGGTACTTGATGAAAATGGAGAACTGAAATGGAAAGCGAAATGTACAGAAACAGCGGCGATATGGATGACGAAGAATACAGCCGGATGCGGAAAGCGGAAGATGACACATATGAATATCACGGGGAGGATGCAGAGAAAAATGCCGATGAGGATGATGGCTACCCCGATGTAGTGGAACATGATCACAGCGGCAGCGTGTACGACCTGAAATCAGATTTCATTGTGGTGCTGCCCGGCGAGATCATCCGCATCCCGCAGGACAGCAATCTATCCTGGTTGACCATGTTCTACGCCCTGCCCCGGGAATTGGTGGAGAAACGGCCCGTATATCTGGAATTGCCCAGGAACATTGTGAAGCTGATGGAAAGCGAGAAGCACATGAAGCTCATCAAGGACGACGCTTTCCTGGA
>JAFSNT010000173.1 GCA_017443295.1 Clostridia bacterium | reverse complement strand
GCTGCTTTGAGCGCTTCTGTGGCTCCAGCATCTTTCGCTAAAGCAGGAACAATTGCTTCCAGCCTGCTTTGGGCAGCATCCTCTGTTTCGATCAGGTGGCCAAACAAGGTTCCGTTCTGAACCATGAGACCAAACAAAACCGGACGATGCTCCCGCAGATACTCCCTCCGCATCCGGCCATACTTGCCGATAGGACGGGTGGTATCGCATCCAACTACGACATTGGGGATCAGGTAACCGTTCTCTTCGTGATAGGTGATATCCATTCTGTATCTCCTATTTACTCTCCGATGCTTGATTTTTGTTGACTTTCTTTACTTCGAGCACTGCGGTCTGTTGGCTGTAAATCAAGCGGTTCAGAATGGTTCCTTATCACCTCTTACTCATGCCAAAGAGTGGTTTCCCCCAGTAACATTTTTTGGTATCAAACCGTGGGATAAGCCAACAGCGCGCCGGGGGCGGACACGGTCAGGCCGTAGCCGTCGGCGGGCAGCAGGGCGGTGCGCCCGGCGGGCACGCGGAGAACGCCGTTTTGCCATTGCAGGCGGCATTCCTTGAGTGCCGTAAAGAAGGCGAAACGGCGGGGATCGGCGGGCAAAACGCCCTCGAAATCCTGAAAGCGATCCAGGCCGAAATAGTGTTCGTTCAGCAGCCGGAACCGGCCCTTTTCCACTTCGGTTTCGGCGGCGGCGTCCAGTTGGGCGTTCACGTCCGTCACGTCTACGGCCTTTTGGATGTGCAGCTCCCGCTTGTTGCCGTTCTTGTCCTTCCGCTCCCAATCGTAGAAGCGGTAGGTCACGTCGCTGCTCTGCTGAATCTCGTACAGCACGATGCCCGCGCCGATGGCGTGCACCATCCCGGCGGGGATGTAGTAGGTTTCCCCCGCGTGCACCTTCACCCGGCGCAGCAGCTTTTCCACCGCCGCCCCTTCCTGGGACGCTTTCAGCAGGGTTTCCTTATCGGTGCCCGCTTTCACGCCGTACACCAACTCGGCCCCCGGCGCGGCGAACAGGATATGCCAGGCTTCGGTCTTGCCAAGCTTCCCTTCCACCCGGGCGGCGTATTCGTCGTTGGGGTGTACCTGCACGCTCAAGGTGTCCTTGGCGTCCAGCAGCTTTAGCAGCAGCGGGAAGGGATGGGCAAAGCCCTTGCCCGTCAACCTTTCCCCGTATTTTTCGATCAGCTGGGGCAGGGTATTGCCCGCCGGGTCCCGGCTTTCCAGGCCGGGAATGGCGCTGACCTCCAGGGCCTCCCCCGTATGCTCCCCGGGGATGTCCTTGCGGAACATGCTGCGCAGCGCTTCCCCACCCCAGGGCGTGGCCGCGCCATAGCGATAGGCGGGAGTCATGAGAATCGGAGCGATGGGCATTTTCATGTCCTCCTTTTAGCCATATACGTTGAAGGTAGGAGGTAGGAAGTAGGAGGTAGGAGGTTTTATCATGTTCAACAAAACAAATACTTTACTTGTTTGTTGGACTATATATACTTCCTACCTCCTACTTCCTACCTAACCCAAAGTGTCCTTAAAGTCACTAAAGCCGTTGGCTTACTCTACCGCCTTGGTGGCGATCACGTCCACCCCTGTTCCGCACACGTCGGCAATCAGCACGTCCCCGGCGGCGATGGGCGCGGTGAAGGGCTTTGCCATGATGGCCCGCATGCAGTCGTCGATCAGCTTCTTGGGGATGGGCGTGCGGGTTTTGAGGCTGACGGGCATTTCCCGATCCAGAACCGGGGCCACGGCGGTGACCATGCGCAGGGGGGCCACGCATTCCTGGCGGGCGTAGGTATCGCCCCGCTTGCAGGTGTTGCCCTTGACGGACAGCACGGTTTCCCCTTCGTGGGTCACTTCCATGCGGCAGCCAACGGGGCAGTTGATGCAGGTGATGATTTCAGTGGTAGCCATTTTTCATTCCTCACTTTTCTTTCCCGCCAGCCGGATGATGGCGCGGGCAAAAATTCTCGCGTTCTGAAACAGGGATTCTTCCGTGATATATTCGTCCGCCTGATGGGCCATTTCCACTTCGCCGGGGAACAGCGCGCCGAAGGCCACGCCCTCCTCCATGGACTGGGCGTAGGTGCCGCCGCCGATGGCGATGGTGCGCTTTTCGCCGCCGGTCACCTCATGATAGGCTTCCAGCAGCTCCTGCACCAGCTCGGTCTTGTCGCTGACGAAGTGGGGCGGCCGGGTGCCCGCGTCCTCCGCTTTCAGGTACTGGAGGCGCTGGTTCAGCAATTCGTACATGCGGCCCGGATGGAACAGCACGGGATAGCGCACGTCCATAATGGCCTCCACCTTGCCGTTTTCGATGCGGATAATGTCGAGGCTCCCGGTCAGCTCGCCGGACACGTCGTCCCGCATGGCGATGCCGAGGTTTTCCCCGTTATAGGTCATGCCCACGCCGTCGGCCAGCTCCAGCAGCGCGCCCTGGACGCCTAACTCCTTGAAAATCAGCAGCATTTGGCCGATGGCGTTTTTGCCGTGGGAGGGGAAGGCGGCGTGGCCGGTGAGGCCCGTGGTTTCCAAAATCACCGCGCCGTTGCCTACGGTGGCCTTCACCGGGAAGCCCAGCTTCTTTCCCGCTTCCTCGGCCTTCACGGCCAGGTCCTCGTCCCCCTCCACCAGGGCGGAGGCGAAGCCAGGGATCACGTTGGCGCGCTCGCCCACCTGCATGGACAAAACCTGCAGGCCCTCGGGGCACAGGTCGCCCACAAAACGCACGTGGGAGCCGCCCTTTTCGATGTTGATCACCGGATAATCCGCGTCCGGGCTGAAGCCGGAGCGGGGCATTTCCGTCACTTTTTTATAGTACGCCATATCGGAGGAGCCGCATTCCTCGTCGCAGCCCAAAATCAGGCGCACCTTGCGCCGCAGGGGCACGCCCGCTTCCTTCACCGCCCGCATGGCGTACAGGGCGGCCACCGCCGGGCCTTTGTCGTCACTGGTGCCGCGGCCAAAAATTTTGCCGTCCGCGCGCTCACCGCCGAAGGGTTCCTTCGTCCAGCCGTCGCCCACGGGCACCACGTCCAGGTGGGCCAGAATGGCTATAGCGTCCCGGGTATTGCCCTCGCCCAAATCGGCGTGACCGGCGTAACCGTCGAAAATCTGGGTTTTCAGGCCGAACTTTTCGCAGTCCGCCATGGCGGTATCCAGCGCTTTCCGGGCTTCCACGCCAAAGGGCGCGCCGGGGGCGGCGTCCCCCTTCACGCTGGGGATGCGCACCCACTTCTGCACCGTTTCCATCATTTCTTCCCGGTACTGCGATAAAAGCTGTTCAATCTTATCCATGGATCATCCTTCCTCCAACGCAGCGCCTAAGCGCTTGATTCCTTCCTTCAATTGAGAACGGGGGCAGGCGAAATTCACCCGCATGAAGCCCTCGCCTTCCTCGCCGAAGAACGTGCCGCCCGTGAGCGCCACCTTGGCCTTGCGGAACTTCTTCGCCAGTTCCGCGCAGCTCAGCCCGTAGGCCTTTAGGTCCAGCCAGGCCAAATACGTGGCCTCGACGGGACTCATTTTCGCCTTGGGTACGTATTCCGCCACCCAGTCGGAAAGCAGCTTCCGGCTGCCGTCCAGGTACGCGATCAGGCCGTCCAGCCAATCGTCGCACGCGGTGTAGGCGGCGCGGGCGGCCAGCAGGGCGAAGGTGTTGCCGCAGGCCACGCCCGCCGCGTTAAGCTCTCTCCGCAGTTTTTCCAGCATATCGGGGTTCATGCACACCAGGGCGGCCTGCTGCAGGCCCGCCACGTTAAAGGTCTTGCTGGCGGAGCAGAGCATCACCGCCCGGTTCCGGCCCTCGGGGATGGACAGGATGGAAACGAACCGCTGCGGCGGATACACGAAATCGGCGTGGATTTCGTCGCATACGATGGGCACGCCGTATTCCTCCGCCAGCTCGCACAGCCGGGTCAGTTCTTCCTTTGTCCACAGGCGGGAGACGGGATTGTGGGGGCTGCACAGCATCATGAGCTTCGCGCCCTCCCGCAGGGCCTTCTGCATGGCCCCGAAATCCAGCTCATAGCGGCCCGTTTCTTCGTCCCGCAGGAGGGACACGGCCCGCACGACCCGTCCGTTGCTCTGAATGGAGCCGTAGAAGGGGCCGTATACCGGGGTCACGATAGCCACGCTGTCCCCCGGCTGGGTAAAGGCGCGGACGCAGGTTTTGAGGCCCGTGATCACGCAGGGGAGCATTTGGATTTCTCCCGGCTGAATTTCCAGCCCGTGCCGCCGTTTCCAAAAGCCGATCAGCGCTTCGTTATCCGCCGGGTTTTCGATGGTATAGCCAAAGCAGGGATGATCCGCCCTTTGCTGAATCGCCTCCACGATGGCGGGGGCGCAGGCAAAATCCATGTCCGCCACCCACAGGGGAACGCCGTCCGCGTCCATAACAGACCGGTCGTCCCATTTTTCGCAGTCCGTGTTGCGGCGGTCGATGATCTGATCAAAAAACGCTTCGTCAAACTTCATCCTGTTTTCCTCCCGAGCAGCGGATCACCCAGAAGCCGCCGCTTTTGTCCACGGTTTCCACCTGCTGAAAAATCGTTTTCAGGTACTTTACGGCGGATTCCGCCCCCTGCTGCTTCCGAATGACGATGTAGAACGCCCCCGCTTCGGTGAGCTTCCCGGCGCTTTCTGCGAACAGGCGGTAAATCACCTGCTTGCCCGCCCGGATAGGGGGATTGGTGAGGATATAATCGAAGGGGCCTTCCACCCGTTCCAAGCCGTCGCTTTGCACCGCTTCCGCCCGCACGCCGTTGGATAAAGCGTTTTTCCGGGCAAGCTCCAGGGCGCGCTCGTTTACGTCGCACATGGTCACGGCGCAGGCGGGGTATTTTTTCCCCACGCTCACGCCCACCGCGCCCCAGCCGCAGCCCAGGTCCAGCACCCTGCCCGCCATATCATCCGGCAGGGCCTTCAGCAGCACGTCGGTGCCGAAATCCACTTCGCCCCGGGAAAAAACCCCGGCGTCGGTCAGAAACCGCAGGCGTTCGCCCCGGTAAACGTATTCCGCCTCCGCGTAGCGATGGGTGCTTTCCGGGGACGCGGTAAAATAATGCTCACTCATGCTTCATCCCCGCCGCCGCGTACAGGGCGGCGATTTCCTCTTCGTTCAGTTCCCGGTAATCTCCGGGCTGCAGCGCTTCGTCCAGGGAAAGGGGGCCGAATTGCAGGCGGCGCAACGCCTTCACCGGCTTGCCCACCGCCCCGAACATGCGCTTGACCTGATGGAATTTCCCTTCTCGCACGGTGGCAAGGCCCACGTCCGGGGCAAGGATTTCCAGCCTGGCGGGCAGGGCCGTAAAATCCCCCAGGGGAACGCCCGCCGCAAAAGCTTCCGCGTCCTTTTGTTCCAGCGCGCCTTCCACCCTGGCCTCGTACACCTTGTCCACATGCCGGGCGGGGGAAATGAGCCGATGGGCCAGCTCCCCGTCCGTGGCGAGCAGCAGCAGGCCGGTGGTGTCCTTGTCCAGCCGCCCCACGGGCATGCACTCCAGGGAAGCGTATACCGGGGGCAGCAGATCCATCACCGTTTTTTGTCGGGAATCCTCCCGGGCGGTGAGTACCCCGGCGGGCTTGTTCATCATCAAATACCGATCCAGGCGGCAGTCCAGGGTCTGACCGTCTAAGGTGACGACCGCCCCCTCCGGTACGGGATCAGCGCCGGAACGCGCCACTTCCCCGTTTACCCGCACCCGCCCGGCCTTGAGCAGCTCGCGGCAGCCGGAGCGGGAAGCCTGGCCCAGCCGGGCCAGCAGCTTATCCAGCCTCATGGTTCATCCTGCTTGCTTTCGACGACCTCCCGGGCCATGCGCGCGGCGTCATAGGCCAGCCGGGCGGCCTGCTCGGCGGCCTCCTGGGCCTTTTGGGCGGCTTCCTGCGCCCTGCGCGCGGCTTCCTTCCTCCACGCGTCGTCCTGTCCGTTCCGGGCGGGAGTCGACACGGGCATCGGGGCGGGTTCCGGCACGGTCTGCGGCGCTTCCTCCTCCGCCTGGGGTTCTTCTGGGAGTACGTTCTCCGCGTCCTCCGCGTCCTCCGCGCTCTCCTGGCCGGAGGAATGGGAGGAATGGGAAGAATGGAAGCCGTGGGCGCTTTCCTTCATCAGCGCGCCCATCAGGGCGGTGTTGCGGGCCTTTCTCAAAGCCCAGAAGGGCACGTACAGCAAAAGCGCCACGCCGCCCAGCATCAGCAGCACGCTGTCCGGCAGGGGCGAGCGAAGCAGACGCAGAATCTGGCTCAATACCAGCTCGGGATTCAGGGAAAAATCCACCCCGGCCAGGGCGTAGGGTACCAGCACCGCCCCTAAGCCGATCCAGGCGGGCAGAGCGAGGAAGAAATTCACAAAGGTGTTTTGACGCATTTCCTTCCTGTATTTTTTCAGGATGCGGCGGCTCCAGTGCAGGGTTTTTTTCGGCCCTAAGGAACGGACGGGCAGGTATTCAAAGGGCAGATCGCGCCACCAGCCGCAGACGAACAGCAGCCCGGACACGGCCATCAGGATCAGGGCAATCGTAAAGCCCGTGCCGATATTGGGTTCCTGCCCCACCAGCACCGCCAGGTTTTGAATGGGCGTCCAGAAGGTTTTCACGTCCAGCCGGGCGCGGAAAACCGTAAAATACACCGTGCCCGCCAGAAAGGGCAGGCCCCACAGAATGCCCCGGGCGTTGCGCAGCAGCCCGGTGATCAGCCACTTTTTGTAAACGTGCTTCCGGTGGTGGTTCAAGTGGCGGGAATACACCATGCGGCGCATCTTTTCCCTGCCCCAGAAACGCATGGGGATCACCCCGAAGATATACACCAGCGCCGCCAGGGCATAGCCCAGCCACGCGGGCAGACCGCCGCCGAAATCCGCGCACAGCAGTACCGGAATCAAAACCGCGATCCGCAGCGCCACAGTCACCGCCGCCACCGCCGCGATCCCGTCCACATTGTTTTTCAGGCATTTCCAGGCCGATTGCCAAACAGACGTCCTTGCCTGTTCTTCTCCTTTGGTCATGCTTCAACCGCCTTTCACGCTTGCTAAGATTCTATCGTATTATAGCGCATAATCCCCGCAATTGCAACAAAAACCCCCAAAGCGCGGCGGGCGCTTCCGTTTATGACCTGGATTTTAAGCAAAATGCGCCGCCGCATTTGACATTTTCGCCAAAAGGGGGTATGATGCATATGATGATAAGAAATGCTTGCCATTTCCGGCTTGAAAAATGGAGGAATAAGTCATGAGCGAAATCCAGCATCCCACGTTTGTGATTGCCCTGGAAAACGGCGGTGAAATGAAGGGCGAGCTGTACCCCGAATACGCGCCCCAATCGGTAGGCAATTTCGCGTCCCTAGCCAACAGCGGCTTTTACGACGGCCTGATTTTCCATCGGGTGATCCCCGGCTTTATGATCCAGGGCGGCTGCCCCAAGGGCACCGGCACCGGCGGCCCCGGCTATTCCATCAAGGGCGAATTTGCCCAGAACGGGGCGGAAAATCCCTTGAAGCACACCTACGGCGTGCTGAGCATGGCCCGGGCCATGCATCCCGATTCCGCGGGCAGCCAGTTCTTTATCATGACCAGCGATTCCCCCCACCTGGACGGGGCCTACGCCGCCTTCGGCAAGGTGCTGGAGGGCATGGAATACGCGGAAAAGATCGTGAACACCCCCCGGGACGCACGGGATAAGCCCCTGGAACCCCAGCGCATCGCTTCCATCCGCGTGGACACCAAGGGCAGCTACTACCCCTTCAATCAGTTATGATCCTGAACAAAGGCATCGAGCGCCGGTATACCCTGCGCATCGCGGGGCGGGATTATACCATCACCAGCTCCGACGCCCCCGAGCATGTGCATCGGGTGGCCGTATATATCGACCGGAAAATCGCGGAAATGGCTTCCTCCGGCTTTGTGAACCGGGAAAGCGCCGCGGTGATCGCCGGCATGGCGGTGGCGGACGAGCTGCTCACCGCCCAGGACGACAACACCCGCCTGCGCAGGGAGCTGCTGCAGGCGCGTCAAGAACTCCGGGAATTAAAGTCCCGTTCAGCTCACGCTGAACGGGACGCATGAAATCGGAATCAGGATTCCGATTTCATGCGAAGCGACGTACACGCCTTGGGCTGCCGCCCGGCCTCCGCTGAAAACGGTACACTGTACCGTTTTCCGGGCGCTTCGGCCCCTGCGGATTACAGTCGGGGGAGTTCCCCCCGACCCCCCCGTTGGCCGCGTTTCTTGATTTCTTTCAAATATAGGTGAAAACATGCCACCGCATGATTTGGAGCTGCTCGCCCCGGCGGGCAGTATGGACGCGCTGAAAGCGGCGATGTCGGGCGGCGCGGACGCGGTGTATTTGGGCGCGGCGGCCTTCGGGGCGCGTTCCACGGCGGGGTTCGACGAAGAAACCCTGCGGGACGCCCTGCGGCTTGCCCACCTGCACCGGAAAAAAATTTACGTTACGGTGAACATCCTCATCAAGGAAAGGGAGCTGGACGACGTTCGGCGCACCCTTTCCTTGTTGTCGTCTTTGGGGGCCGACGCGGTGCTGCTCCAGGATTTGGGGCTGGTGAAGGTCTGCCGGGAGGAATTTCCGGAATTGCCCATTCACGCCAGCACCCAAATGGCTCTGCACAGCGCTTCCGGGGCAAGGCTGCTGCAGTCCCTGGGCGCGAAACGGGCGGTGCTGGCCCGGGAATGCGATTTGGGCGAGATCCGCAAAGCGGCGCAGACCGGCATGGAGATCGAAGCCTTCTGCCACGGGGCGCTGTGCGTGAGCTGCTCCGGCCAATGCCTGTTTTCCTCCATGATCGGGGGCCGCAGCGGCAACCGGGGCCGGTGCGCCCAGCCCTGCCGCCTGCCCTATACTTATCAGGGCGTGACCGGGGCGTGGCTCTCCCCCCGGGACCTGTGCGCAAGGGACGAATTGCAGGCCTTGGCGGACGCGGGGGTGTATTCCTTCAAGATCGAAGGACGGTTAAAGCGGCCCGAATACGTGGCCGTGGTGACCCGGGCCTACCGAAACGCCTTGGACGGCATTCTGGAGGGACGCTTCACGACCGCAGACGAAAAAGAAAAGGAAGGCCTGACCCAGATTTTTTCCCGGGGCGGCTTTACTTTGGGCTATCCCGGCGAAAAGCGGGACGCCGCCATCATCGACCCCACCAGGGTCACCCCCATCGGCGTGACGATGGGGAAAGTCAAGAAGGTCTATCAAAAAGGCGGGGCGTTATTGGCGGACGTAACCCTGACGAAGCCCCTGCACAACGGGGACGGCCTGGAAATCGGCAAACAGGAATTGCGCTATTCCGGGCCGGAGGCGCCCGCCGGACAGACCGCCGTCCTGCGTTTGCGGGACGCGGTGAAGCCCGGCGAAAGCGTGCGGCGCACGGAAGACGAAAGTCAGCTTGCCGCCGCCCGGAAAACCTATGAGGGCGAAGCGCTGAACGCGGCCCTGCCCATTCCCTTTGACGCGACGCTGACGGCCTGGCCGGGGAAAGAAATATTTTTGCTCGTCACCGACGGGGAAAGCAGCCTGACCGCAACAGGCGACATATGCCAGCCCGCCCAGAAAAAGGCCCTGGACGAAGAAAGCGCGAAAAACGCTTTGGGCAAGACCGGCGGAACACCCTTTATCCTGCGGGATTTAAATGTGAAAACGGCGGGGGCTTTCGTGCCCGCCTCCGCCCTGAACGCCCTGCGCCGGGAAGCGCTGGACAGACTGACGGAAGCCCGTATCGCCGCCCAGCTAAGGGATATTTCCCCCGCTGAACGTTTTGCTGTGCCGAAACAGGATATTCCCGCCCCCCGGCTGATCGTGAAAACCTCCGATGTTGAAATCATTCCCTCTCTGCTGAATGCGGGAGCGGATGAAATTCTGTATCTGCCCCAGGATTTCCGGGAACCGTATCTTCTGCCCCTTATGGAGAATTGGCCGAAAAAGACGCGGCTGTGCCTGCCTTCCCAATGCGGGGAAGAAACCTTGCAGAAGCTCAAAGCCTGGGCGGAGGAAAGAAGCATCCCCCTGTGCCTGTCCAGCCCCAACCAGCTTGGTTTCGGGGATATGGCGGGGGAAGGCGTGCCCGTCATGAACAGCGAAAGCGTTAAGCTGCTTTCCCATTTGGGCTGTACCAACGTCACCCTGTCCCGGGAGCTGTCCAAAAGCGATATTTGCGATTTGCAAAAGAATCTTTGCGAACTGATTCTGCCGGTCTATGGCCGTGCCCGGCTGATGGTGCTGAACCATTGCCCCATGCGCACGAAAATGGGCCTGACGGCAAACCGGGAACAGTGCGAGCTGTGCCGTGAGGGCAAAGGCGCGATGGGCACCAGCCTCACCGACCGGATGGGGGCCGCCTATCCCCTGCGTCCCCTGCGCCTGCCCGAGGGCTGCCAAATCGAATTGATGGCCGATAAGCCCCTGCATCTGTCGGGGCACCTGCAGGGTATGGAGGGGCTTTCCTGGCTGCTCGCCTTCTCCGACGAGCCGAAGGAAGAACAAATTCGGATCACCGCCCATTACGCCGCCCTGAAACGGGGCGAAACGCCGGAAACGTTAGACATCAAGCGTACCATGGGCCGCTTCATGGACGGCGTATTGTGAACGAACCGAAAACATTTTCAAAACCTTTTTCCCGTTTTCTTGCAACACCTTGCTTTTTCACTGTATACTGACCTTGGGAGGGAAACGATATGAACGAACGCGCCCTGCGGGTGCTGGAATTTACCAAGATCCGGGACATGCTGGCCGGTTACGCTTTGAGCGACCCCGGCAAGGAAAAATGCCGCGCTTTAACGCCGCTGTCCGATTTCGGGGAGGTCAACAAGGCCCTGGACGAAACGGAGGAAGCGGTGGCCACCCTGGCCTACGTGGGCGGCAATCCCCTGATTTCCTTTAACGACGTGTCGGAATATCTGTCCCTGGCGGAAAAGGGTTCCACCCTGTCCCAAAAGGCCCTGCTTTCCGTGGCGGAAACTTTGCGGGCCACCCGCGCCGCCCGGAACGCCCTGGTGACGGACAAGGAAAACACGCCTCTCATCACCTCCATGGCCTCCCGCCTCCAGCCCCTGCGCACCCTGGAAACGGACATCACCGAGGCCATTTTGAGCGAGGACGAGATTTCCGACCATGCCTCCCCCGCCCTGCTGGACATCCGGCGGCATATTCGCCAGGCCAACGACCGCATCCGGGAAAAGCTCAACGCCATGGCCCACGGGGCCAGCTATTCCAAGTACCTGATGGAATCCATCGTCACCGTGCGCGGGGGCCGCTACGTGCTGCCCGTAAAGGCCGAGCATCGGGGCGACGTGCCCGGTCTGGTACACGATCAGTCCGCCACCGGGGCCACCCTGTTCATCGAACCCCTGGCCGTGGTGGAATTGGGCAACGAGCTGAAAGAATGGCACATCAAGGAACGGGACGAGATCGAGCGCATCCTTGCCGCCCTTTCCCAGCAGGTGGCCGACAGCGCGGGCCTCATTTCCCAGAACTTGGCCATCCTGGCGAACCTGGATTTCATTTTTGCCAAAGGCATGCTCAGCCGGGAAATGGACTGCGTGCGGCCCAAAATGAACGAAGAGGGCAAAATCAATTTAGTGCGGGTGCGCCATCCCCTCATTCCCCGGGACACGGTGGTGCCCTGCTCCCTATGGCTGGGCGAGGAATTTACCTCCCTCATCATCACCGGCCCCAACACCGGCGGCAAAACCGTCACCCTGAAAACCTTAGGCCTCATGACCCTCATGGCCCAAAGCGGCCTCCATATCCCCGGCGCTCTGGGCACGGAGCTTTCCACCTTTGAGGAGGTATACGCAGATATCGGCGACGAACAGAGCATCGAGCAGAGCCTGTCCACCTTCTCCAGCCACATGACCAACATCGTCAGCATCATGAACGCGGTGACGCCGAGAGACCTGGCCCTGTTCGACGAATTAGGCGCGGGCACCGACCCCACCGAGGGCGCGGCCCTGGCCCAGGTGATCCTGAACGCCCTGCTGAAAATCAAAACCCGCACGGCGGCCACCACCCATTACAGCGAGCTGAAAGCCTACGCCCTGTCCACCAAGGGCGTGGAAAACGCCAGCGTGGAATTTGACGTGGCGACTTTGCGGCCCACCTACCGGCTTTCCATCGGTGTGCCGGGAAAATCCAACGCTTTTGAAATTTCCCGGCGCTTGGGCCTGCCGGAATACCTGATCGAGGAAGCCAAGGACCTGCTTTCCCACGATACCATCCGCTTTGAGGACGTGATCGCCAACGCGGAATATCACCGCCAGATCGCGGAAAAGGAGCGGCAGTTGGCGGAGGAAGCAAGGGCCGAAACGGTACGGCTTCGCAACGAAGCGGAAAAACTGTACCGGGACATGGAAGAAAAGAAGGATGCTTCCACCCGCAAGGCCAAAGAAGAAGCCCGCCGCATCGTGGAAAAGGCCCGGCGGGATTCCGAACAAAT
>JAFSNT010000172.1 GCA_017443295.1 Clostridia bacterium | reverse complement strand
TGTACGTTGCCGATGCGCCCCGCGCCGACGATGCCGATGCTTAGCTTGTTCATGGTTAGTCTCTCCTTTGATAAGATGTTTTTTATAGCAATGCGAGGTAGGAGGTAGGAAGTAGGAGGTAGGAAGTAGGAGGTAGGAGGTAGGAGGTGGGAGGTAGGAAGTAGGAGGTTTTTATAGATGAATAAATGGCTGTGCGAAAAATGAAAGCACCATATAAACCTCCTACCTCCTACTTTCTACCTCTTACCTGTCTTTCCACGGCACAAAGTCCTGCACCGCGCCCTGGCCGTCCACGTAGGGATTCAGCTTCAGCTTGCCGCAGTCGTGCTGGATCAGCTTCATTACCTTTTCGGCCTCCGCGCCGGACACCAGCACCGGCTGGTAATTGTTTTCCGGGGACGTGCCGCTGATATGGATGGGCCAGATGGTCAGCTGGTGGCCCAGATAGGTTTCGCCGTCAAAATACAGGTCGAACTGCGCCACGTAGCCCTGGATGACGGACAGCTTTTCGTCCACGCCCGTATTGCCGCCGAAGGTGAAATTGCCGATGGAGTACAGGCAGGTAACGCCGTCCGCCACGTGGATGCCCTGGGGCACGTGGGGATGGTTGCCGATGACCAGATTTGCGCCCATGGATTTGCAGAGCTTCTCATATTTTTCCTGCAAATCGGCGTGCTTTTTCTGATACTCGCCGCCGCAGTGCATGGACGCCACGATCACCTGGCAGCCCGCTTCCTTGCAGGCGTCGAAGCAGGCTTTCAGCTGCGCCTGGTTCTTGTTGCGGCTTTGGGCGTTATAGCGGGGATACACGCCCACGAAGCCCACCTTGATGTCCCCTACCTCCTGGATATGGTAGGCGTTCAGGCCGAAGGTGGTGCCGCAGTAGCCGATGCCCTCGGCCTCCAGAGCGGCCACGGTTTTTTCGATGCCCTCCGTGCCGTAGTTATCCGAGTGGTTGTTGGCCAGGGTGGCCACCTCCACGCTGCCCGCGGTCAGGATCTTGGCGTACTCGCTGGGCCCCCGGAACACCAGACGGGACTTGGAAAACCCGCCCTTGATGCTGTCCGCCAGCACGTTTTCCAGGTTCACGAAGGTGATATCGTCCTGGCTGAACAGCTCGTACAGCCCGGCGAGGGGATAGGCGTAGCCGTACTTTTCGATATACGTATCGTAGGAATAGGAACCCGCGCCCTTCTTGCGCACGGTTTCGTTGCACCCGATCAGCGTGTCCCCGGTGCAGGTGATCGTCACCTTCCGGATATTCTCTCCGGCAGGCACATTTTCGGCGCCGGCGCCGGCGTCGGCGTGGGCGGTCAGGAGAGGAAGCAGGAGCAGGATGGCCAGGATGAAGCTGATTTGCTTTTTCACGGGAAAAACCTCCATTTGCAGCCGATTTGGGATGGGATGAAGCTTCTATGCCTGTATTTTACCATGGTTTGGTTTCCGTTTCAAGGCGTTGAAGGACTTGCCTCGGGATTTATGCATGAATTACAAATCCCGATTTCTCATTCATGCGGATGGTCAAATATGGCTTGCAAATGCCTGTGAGTTATGATAAGATCATGCGAGAATCCCTGGATTTTACAGACGCGGAGGCTTTGGAGATGACACGGAAATGGCGGATCATGCTTTTGACGGCGCTTGCGCTGCTTTTGACCTGCGCCTGCGCTGGGTCGCTGGCGGAAATCGTGATCAGCGAAATCATGACGGACAACGGGGTATACGATACCAACGGCAACGCTTACGACTGGATCGAGCTGCACAACCGCGGCGATAAGCCCGTGGATATTTCCGGCTGGGGACTGACCGATTCCAAGAGCGATTTGTACGCCTTCACTTTCCCTTCCGGCACCACCCTGAACGCAGGGGAATACGCGCTGATTTATTGCTGCGGCGACGCGCAGGAAGTGGATCGGGCGAAAAACAAAACCTATCACGCGGCCTACAAGCTCAGCAACTCGGGCGAGACCATCCGCCTGACGGATAAGAACGGAAACGAAGTGCAGGCGATCAAGTATCCCGCGCAGTATCCCGGCTTCTCCTGGGGCCTGGCCAACGGCACGGAGGAGTACGGCTTTTTTGTTTCCGCCACGCCGCGCAAGAAGAACGCCGCCCAGGTGTTTCAGGCCCAGGCCCCCCGCCCCGTGATCGACACCCCCGCGGGATTTTACGACGAGGCCGTGGAAGTCACCGTGACGTGTGACGATCCCGTGTACTATACGGTGGACGGCAGCGAACCTACCGCTGATTCCAAGCTGTACACCGGCCCCATCACCGTGAAGAAAACGGGGGCCGTGCGCGTCAAGGCCATCCCGGAGGACAGGCTGCCTTCCTATACCGAAACCTCCAGCTACATCATCAGCGATCCCGCCGTCACGCCCGTGATCTGCCTCAGCACGGACAGGGATTACCTGTACGGCAGCAAGGGCCTGTTCAAAAAGCCCAATTACAATACGGACTGGGAATATCCCATCCATATGGAATATTTTGATGAAGACGGCGTGCGGCAGATCAACCAGTTCGGCTCCTTCCACATCGTGGGCACCTCCACCCGGGGGCAGAAGCAGAAATCCCTGGCGGTCTACGCCCGCACCGCCTACGGCGGCGAAAACCGCTTCCACTATAATCCCTTCCCGGATCGGGATTATGAGGAATACCGCACCTTTAACATCCGCTCCACCGGCTCCGACTCGTCCGCCTGCCGCATGAAGGATCTGGTGCTGACGCGGCTGGCCGCGGGGCTGGATATTATGTATCAGGCCGGCAAAACCGTGGTGGTGTATATCAACGGCGAGTATTCCGGCCAGTACAACATCCGCGAAAAGATCAACAAGTATTCCGTGGCCCAGTGGGAGGGCATCACGGATAAAGAAGTGATCGACAAGATCGACATCATCGAGGGCGAAGCGCGGGACGACCAGATTCAGAACGGCAACGTGGAGGAATGGCGGGAACTGCGCGCCTTCGTCAAGGCCAACGACCTGACGGTGCCTGAAAACCTGAAATACGTCACCGACCGGCTGGATGTGGACAGCCTGTTCACCTGGGCATCCTTTGAGCTGTGCATTATGAACACGGACCTGGAAAACGTGCGCGTTTACCGCGTGCCGGGCGGCAAGTGGAAGTACATCCTGTACGACGTGGAAGGCGGCGGCGGGGGCAATGAAACGGCCATCTATATGCTGCTGGATTCCTCCAAGGCGGGGGGCCGCCTGTCCTCCCATTACAGCCTGATCAACCGCTTGCTGAAGGTGCCCGAAATGCGGGCCAGGTTCCTGACGCGCCTGGCCGAGGTGATCGAAAATAGCTTCCTGTATTCGGAGACCGTGAAGCCCGAAATCGAGCGCAGCGAGGAACTGCTCAAGCAGCTGCTGCCCCGCCACTTCTCGGTGTACAAGGTCAGCAACATGGGCAGCTGGCGGACGAACGTGCTGGCCTTCAAGCGCAGCATGCGCGTCGCCCCCAAGCAGGTGCTGAAACGGGTGTGTGAATGCCTGAACGTAACGCCGGAGGAACAGGCCACGTACTTCAAGGTCATCCGGGAGCGTTTAGACGTGACCAACGCGAAGGGAGTGGAATAAGCGCTATGAAACGACCCTTCGTCCGTTTCCTGAGCGTCCTTGCGCTGCTGTGCGTTCTTGTTCCCGCCGTTCCGGCCCGGGCGGAATACCGCGCCCTCACTGTCGGCGATAAGGGCCAGGACGTGGTGGCGCTGAAAAAACGGCTGTATGAGCTGGGATATTTCAAAACCAAGTCCTTCGGCGATACGTTCACCAAGGACACCGCCGGAAAAATCCGCTGCTTCGTCAGCAAATACGGGGAGGACGGCGATATCGCCACCCCGGAGGTGCAGGAACGGCTGTACGCGGAGGACGCCCGGCCGGAATCCTACGTGCCCATGACCGGCCCCGCCTCCGTGGGGCCTACGGTCCAGCCGGAGCTGCCGACGCTTTCGGCGGACGGCACCCTGGCTGATAAATCCGCCGCGCCCTTCCTTTACAAGAACGCCGAAGCCGGACTGTGGCTGTATATCAGCGGCACCCTGTCCGTTGAAATCAAGCGGTTTGAAGACCGGGTGAGCAACCTGATGTGGCTGGAAACCCGGGTGCGCCTGTCCGGCGGCAACCGGATCCGCACCATTTTCAGCGACGAGCAGATGACCGCGAAACGCTTCGATAAGCCCCTGAACATCGTCAAAAAGCATCCGGGCGTGGTTTTGGCGTTCAGCGACGACTTTTTCGGCTGGCGCAAGGACGCCAAGGATATCCAGGGCATCATCATCCGCGAGGGCAGGGTCTATTCCGACGTGACCCGAACCACCCGCAAGTTCCCGCCCCTGGACGTGATCGCCGCGCTGCCGGACGGCTCCCTGCGTACCTTCGCGCCCGACGCGCACACCGCCCAGGAGTACCTGGATATGGGCGTGGAAAACACCTGGGCCTTCGGCCCCATCCTGGTGCAGAACGGCGAAGCCTTCCGGGATACGGACGTGGAGGACGGCAACACCCGCCAGCCCCGGCAGGGCATGGGCATGCTGGCCCCCAACGATTATCTGTTCCTCACCGTCATGGGCCGCCGCAAGGACAGCGAGGGCTGCACGATCCAATGGCTGCAAAACCGCTTCTTGGGCTATGGCGTGCAGGAGGCCATCAACTTAGACGGCGGCAATTCCACCATGCTCGTGTTTGACGGGGAAATGCTCAACAAGGTGAAAACCGTCAGCGAGTCCTCCCTGCGCAGCATGGTTTCCATGATCGCGTTTACGGATTGAACATAGCAGAATAAAAAGATCACAGGGGCCGGTTCCTCTCGCCAAACGCGGAGAACCGGCCCCTGTGGTTTTGAAAATCGAGTTATTCTTTGTCGGTGATTTTGATGTTCCCCGAAGTGGTGTGGATTTCCACCTTGGCGCTGCCGTCCCCGCAGCGGTAGGTTTTTCCCTCTTTGTTCAGGGGCAGGGTGTACTGAAAATCGCCGCCGGTGGTTTCAACGCGGGCGGTGAAGCCCGGCGCGGTGGGCAGATGGGCGGTCACGTCCCCGGACGTGGAACGAATCTCCAGTTCTTCCATGCGGGCGATTTCCGCAAGGATCTTGCCGCTGGTGGACTTGAACTTCGCTTTCTTCGTTTCGCCCAGCACCGCGTGGATATCGCCCGAGGTGGAGGCGGCCTTGAATTCCTCCGTCTGCTTCACCGCCGCCTGAATGGCGCCGGAGGTGGTTTCGATCTCGGTTTTTCCGGCGTCCCAGCCCGATTCGAGGATGATGCTGCCGGAGGTGGAATGCAGCTTGATTTCCTCCGCCGCGCTCATGACCTGCAGCTCCATATCCCCGGAGGTCATTTCGCCTTTGATGGTCCGGGCGGTCACTCTCGCCCGGATATCGCCGGAGGTAGATTTCAGCTTCACGCTGTCCGCGTACAGGGCGGGGATATCCAGATCGGCGGAGGTGGCGGTGATGTTCGCCTTTTCCAGGACGAACCGCTCCGGCAGGGTCACGGTCAGCTCTTTTTCATGGGGGGTCAAAGAGAACAGGCGGAGGCCCGGCTGATCGTATTCGATGGTGAGCGTGTCCCCCTCCACGCGCCAGCGCATGCGCATATCGTCGCTGACGGTGCCGGTGATCTTTTCGCTGATCAGGATGGTGTTTCCGCTGTGGTAGGCGATATGCACCTTGCCGCTGGTCCAGTTGATTTTCAGTTCTTTGATGGCAGCGCCGGTTTCGCCGTCCCCCACGTGATCCTGTTCCGCCAGGGCCAGGGGCGTCATCCACGCCGCCGCCAGCAGAACCATGGCACACAGGGCGGCCAGGATTTTCAACAGCTTGTTACTTTTCATTTCTCTTGCTCCTCCTCATGATTTCGGCAAGGACCAGCCCGATCCCGGCGAACACGCCGATGGAAAACAGGATGGTGCCCAACGTGATTTTTCCGCGAGCGCTGATCATGTTCATCATGTTCACGAACAGCGCGATGTCAATGGCCGTAATGACCACCCAGGGCTTGGCGTCGCCCAGCAGCTTTTTCATGGGCCGCGCCTTGATCAAAAAGGGCAGGCCCACCGCCGCCAGGCCGAACAGGGACGCGCTGGAGGCGATCCAGAACCAGGTGCCCCGGCCGTGGATGCAGATGACGCCCAGCAGCAGCATGAGGCTTGCGGTGAAGGCGCAGAACATCCAGAATAGCTTGTCCTCGTGTACCACGATGGGCACCACGCTGACGGAGGCCGCCACGCACAGGGAGGCCAGCACGATGTCGATCCAGCCCATGGGGGAACCGAACAGGTACAGGCAGATCAGGATCGGAACGAGGAACGCCCCCGATACCGCCGACCCTACCGCCGCCGTGCGCTTTTTGAATTGCCGGACGCCGTATTGCAGCACCGAATCCTTTTCCTTTTTCAGCCCGTTTTCGATTTCGTTTTCCTTGATCTTTTGCAGCATATCCCGGCAGTCCGCGCAGTCCAGCAGGTGCTCGTTCACCAGGGCGCGGCTCTGCTCGCTGCACGCCTGATCCGCGTACAGGGGCAGCAGATCGCGGATCACTTCGCAGTCCAGCTTCATTTTTCATCCATCCTTTCCTGCAGCTTGAGCCGGGCGCGGTGATACGTGACCCTGGCCCAGTTTTCGGTCTTGCTGAAAATCATGCCGATGTCCCGGAAGTTCAGCTCGCCGAAAACGCGAAGCTCGAACACTTCCCGATACGGTTCCTCTAAGGCGTGCAGCGCCATGTGGACGCGGAGGGAGGAATCCCGGTCGGCGACGCTTTGCTCCACGCCCTTTCGAGTGTCCGGCAGCTCCTCCGGCATGGGTTCGCTCCTGCCCTGCCGCCGTTTTTCGTCTAAGTAACAGTTCTTGGCGATGGCGCACAGCCAGGTGGCTTCGTCCGCTTCCCCGCGAAAAGCGCTTTTCCTGGAGAAGGCCCGGAAGAAGGTTTCCTGGGTGATTTCCTCGGCCTGGGTCCGGTCCCCCGCCAAGGTCATGGCGTAGGAGAACACGCGCATATAGTACGCTTCATACAGCTTCCCGCTGTTTTCCTCGGTCACGTTTCTCACCTCCCCTCATCCCGACTCACCGGTTAGACGGACGAATCGCAATTTCGTTACAGAAAAAATAAAAGAATTTTTCCCGGTTATCATACCATGATCGTTTCGGACTTGTCCACAGGGGATTTTCGTTTCTTCCCGCGTTCTAATCAAAGAATTGAACGAAATGGTTGATTCTTTCGTTCGATTTGTATATAATAAGAGTACGAAAAGCAAGGAGGGAGCGCTATGCAGGTCACAGCCACGGAATTCAAACTGAACATGGGCAAATATCTTTCCATGGCCAGCAGGCACGATATTTTCATTACGAAAAACGGCCAGCGCATCGCACGGCTCACGAATCCGTCCCCGGATCGGGTGGCCATGCTGGACAGCTTGGTGGGCATTGCCCAGGGCGCGGATATTTCGCTGGATGATATTAAGAAGGAGCGGCTGGAAAACACATGAAGGTCATGATCGACACCAACGTGGTGCTGGATGTTTTATTGAAGCGCGAACCGTTCTTTCAGGCGTCCTATGAGGTGATGAAGCGGTCGGCCCTGGAACAGGCGGAGGGCTTTATTTCCGCAGCGGCGGCAACGGATATTTTCTATCTGCTGCGCAAGGTGCTGAAAGAAAAACAGGCCGCCAAGGACAGCCTTGAAAAGCTGATGCAGCTGGTGGGGGTTGCCGACACGCTGGGCGAAGACGTGAACGCCGCTCTTGCGTCCAACATGACGGATTTTGAGGACGCGCTTGTTTCCGCCATCGCGGCCCACTGCCGCATGGATTATATCGTTACCCGGAACGCGCGGGATTTTCGGGAATCGCCCGTCAAGGCATTGACCCCGCAGGAGTTTTTGAACTTGTAAACAAAAGAACGCCGGAGAGACATACACGCTGCTCTGACGTTCTTTTATAAGAAACCAATTTGTTGACACACAAGCTATTCCTTATAGCCTTCTCGGAAGGGGACGAACCGCCGATGACCGCCTGTGGCGGGAATCTCATCGGCGGTGAGGTCAGGCGAAAAGGAGCAATCTCCCCATGAAGGGGAGTTGCGACTATTGAGCCTGCGGAACGGGGGAAACCTCTCTTTGGCTTCCAAAGAGAGGTTTCCCCCAGAATCTTTATTCCGTTTTCCTGGGAACGATATGGCCTTTGTCCTTGAAGATGTGGCCCGCGGGAATGACGCCGCGCACGCAGGAGGTGGGGTACACGCTGGCGTGGGGGCCCAGCACGGTGCCGGGGTTCAGCACGCTGTTGCAGCCCACTTCCACGAAATCGCCCACCATGGCCCCGAACTTCTTGCGGCCCGTGGCGATTTGCTCTGTTCCGTCCTTCACCACCACCAGGGTTTTGTCGCTCTTTACGTTGGAGGTGACGGAACCCGCGCCCATGTGGCTCTTATAGCCCATGACGGAATCGCCCACATAGTTGAAATGGGGCACCTGCACGCCGTCAAACAGGATGGCGTTTTTGATTTCCACCGAATTGCCCACCACGGCCCCGTCGCCCACCAGGGCGCTTCCCCGGATGAAGGCGCAGTGGCGCACTTCGGTCTTATGGCCGATGATGCAGGGCGCGCCGAGATAAGCGGTGGGGTACACGGTCGCGTCCTTGGCGACCCACACGTTGGGGGCAACCTCGTCAAATTCGTCCTTGGGCAGGGTGGGGCCTAAAGCCAAAATGAATTCCTTGATGCCGTCCAGCGCTTCCCAGGGATATTCCGTCTTTTCCAGCAGGGGAGCGGCAAGGGTATGGGAAAGGTCGTATAAATCCTTGGTCTTATACATGAAAATACACCTCTTTTTTAGCGTGAAGTTTGAAAGTGGAAATTGAAAAGTGAAAAGTGAAAATATGAAGTGATGGTGTTAATCCCTTCGTCTGTTGATGCGGGACTAAATAAAATTTCACTTTTCACTATCCACTTTTCACTTTTACTCCGCGATCAGTTCTTCGGCCTTCATGACCTCGACGATCTGGTTCACATACTTTTCACAAACGGCTTTGTCCTGGGCTTCCACCATGACGCGCACCACGGGTTCGGTGCCGCTCTTGCGGAGCAATGCGCGGCCCAGGCCTTCCAGCTCCTTCTGGGCCTGCTCATAGGCGGCCTGCACGGCGGGGTTATTGACGGCGGCGTTCTTGTCCTTCACGCGCACGTTTTTCAGCACCTTGGGATACAGCACGATGGGTTCGGCCAGCTTGCTCAGCGGCAGCTTCTGGTCCAGCATGGCCTGCATCACCTTGATGGAGGTCAGCACGCCGTCGCCGGTGGTGGCGTACTTGCTGAAAATGATGTGGCCGCTTTCCTCGCCGCCCAGCAGATGGCCGCCCTGGCGCATGCATTCGTACACGAACCGGTCGCCCACCTGGGTCTGCATCCAGTCGATGCCCGCCGCTTTCAGGGCCACGCCCAAGCCGTAATTGCTCATGATGGTGCTGACAACCGTGTTGGTGGTCAGTTTGTCGCGTTTCTTCATATAAACGCCGTAGATATACAGGATCTGGTCGCCGTCGATCAGGTTGCCCTTTTCGTCCACGGCTAAGCAGCGGTCGGCGTCCCCGTCGTAGGCAAAGCCCACGTCCAGGCCGTTTTCCTTCACGAACTTTTGCAGGTTCTCGATGTGGGTGGAGCCGCAGTTGGTGTTGATGTTCACGCCGTCGGGGCTGTTGTTGATCACGTAGGTTTGCGCGCCCAAGGCCTCGAATACCGATTTGGCGATCATCCAGGTGGAGCCGTTGGCGCAGTCCAGGCCCACCTTCACGCCCTTGAAGGAATGGCGGGCCAGGGAAATGAGGTAGCCGATGTAGCGATTGCGGCCCGCGGAATAGTCGATGGTGCGGCCGATGCGGTCCCGGGTGGCGTAGGGCGCTTCGGGCAGCTCGCCGTCGATATACTTTTCCACCTGATTCGTCACGTCGTCGGACATTTTTTCGCCGTTGCCGTTGATCAGCTTGATGCCGTTGTCGTAGTAGGGATTGTGGCTGGCGGAGATCATGATGCCGCAGTCGAAATCCTCTGTGCGCGTTACATAGGCCACGGAGGGGGTGGAGGTCACGTGCAGCAGGTACACGTCCGCGCCGCTGGCGGTCAGCCCGGCGGACAGGGCGTATTCAAACATATAGCTGGAAAGGCGGGTGTCCTTGCCGATCACGATGCGGGCTTTGTGGCCCCGGCCGTAATAATATCCAATATAGCGGCCCACTTTAAAGGCATGCTCTACGGTCAGATTGACATTCGCTTCTCCCCGGAAGCCGTCTGTGCCAAAATACTTGCCCATTTTTTCGTCTCCTTCGGTCGTTGATGGAAAGGCCGAGGGGCCTTGCCGTTTCGGATGATTTGAACCGCATCATTATAATCTTCCTTTTCTTTCAAGTCAATACCCGGGCCGCCAATTCAGCAAATGTTTCCATAATCCGTCATATAATCCGGGAAAACGATCAGATATTCCCCCGAAACGCGCAAAATCAGTCAAGCATAAAAATACAAAATAAAGAGAAAATATGTAAATACCGCAAACAACACAATACCGCGAGAAAAAAATAATTTTAAATTCAAAATAATGCTTGACAAATAATACTATGCGAAAAATAATATATCCAGGAGGTGAGAAGCGTTGGACGCGCAGATGAAGAAGGGCATGGTGGAGGTGTGCATCCTGTCGCTGCTGAGCCGGGGGGATTCCTACGGCTATCAGCTCATCAAGGACATCGGCCCCATCATGGAATTGTCGGAATCCACGCTGTACCCGGTGCTGCGGCGGCTGGAAGCGGCCCAGTGCCTGACGGTGTATTCTGTGGAACACAACAGCCGCCTGCGGAAGTATTACGCCATTACCGACGCGGGGCGGGCGCGCATCGCCGCTTTCTTAGAGGAATGGGCGGACGTGAACAAGGTGTACGATTTTATTGCGGGCGTGCAGGGAAAAGCAGCCGAGGGAGGAAAGGTCAAATGACGCGGAAGGAATACATGCGGGAGCTGGAAGAAGCGCTCCGGTTTCTGGGCGAAGAGCAGCGGGCGGCGCTGCTGGAATACTACGGGGAAATGATCGACGACCGCATGGAGGACGGCATGGACGAAGCCTCCGCCGTGGCGGCCATGGAAAGCCCAAAGGACATCGCCGCCCAGCAGCGGCCGGATGAACCTAAGCGGGAAGCCGCCCCGGAAACGAAGGGAGAACCCATGACCGACGAGGCCATGAAGTTTTCCTCCCTGGCGGGGGACATCCTGAAGGCCACGGAAAAAATTCTGAATCAGGCGGCGGAAGGCGCGTCGTCCTTCCCCAAGAGCGCCGATGAAATGTGCCGCCGGGAAGCGGAAAGGATCCGCCGGAAGGAAGAAGCCATGCGCCGGGAAGCGGAAACGGCGCGTCAGGGGAAAGAAGCGATCCACCAGGCGGCGGAAACGATTCGCCGGGAGGCCGAAAAAATCCGCCAGGAGGCGGAGGAATCCGCCCCGGCCCCGGATTTCGGGGAATACAGCCAGAAAACCCTTTCCTGCCCCGCCGACAGCCTGCGGGCGGTGAGCCTGACCTGCGGGGAAATGCCCATCGTGGTGAAGGCATGCCAGGGGGACGACGTGACGCTGGTTTATTACACCTGCGAAAACGACCCCTACGAGGCGGAAGCGCGGGACGGCGTACTCACCCTGCGCCGGGCGGAGTTCACCGGTTCCCGGGCGGGCCGGTTCACCTTCTCCGTGCTGGGCGGCCTGATCCGCCTGGCCTGGAACAAGCAATGCCCCACCGTGGAGCTGCGCGTGCCCGAAACCGCCCTGCTGGATCTGGACGCCCACACCTCCAACGCCTCCATCAAGGTGGAAGGCCCCCGCGCCCTGTGCGATACGCGGCTGAAAACCAGCAACGGCCGCATCGCCCTGGAGCATGTGAAGTGCAAGAACCTGGACGCCGTGAACAGCAACGCCCGCCTGACCCTGGAAAACGTGGAGGCCAAGCAGACCCTGACCGGCAAAACCAGCAACGGCCGCATCGTGCTGGACATGGTTTCCAGCGGCGGGGATATGATTCTGACCACCTCCAACGGCCGCATTGAGGCCGACGTCTGCTCCGCCCGGGGCGAACTGCGCCTGACCACCAGCAACGGGGCCATCAAGGCGGACCGTCTGGATGGCCAGAGCGTGACCCTGAAAACCTCCAACAGCAGCGTTACCGGCGTTCTGCCGGGCAGGCAAGCGGATTGGCAGATCGAAAGCGGCACCTCCAACGGCCACAGCAATCTGCCTTCCCATCAGCCGGGGCAAAAACCCCTGCGGGTACACACCTCCAACGGCAGCATCGACGTGCGGTTTGAGAAATAGGAGGGCGCAGTCGGGGTCTAAAGGACACTTTAATAAGGTTGGAAGTAGGAGGTAGGAGGTAGGAAGTATATATAGTCCACAAAAAGGACGGGAACATGCATCTTGATGAACAAGATAAAACCTCCTACCTCCTACTTCCTACCTCCTACCTGCTTTAAAGTGTCCTATAAACCGCTTCAGCCGAACAGCAGAGAGGAGGCTTGCCGCTATGAGCAATCAGGATCAGAAGCACGAAAACGTATTTTCAAACCGAAATTTCCGGCTGGTTTTCCTCGGTGCGCTGGTTTCAGAGCTGGGCGCGCTGCTGTACAGCTTTGCCGTCAGCTTTTACATCCTGGAAATCAGCGGCAACAGCGCTTTTTTGCAGGGGCTGTATTTGGCGCTGTGCGGGGTGTCCCTGCTGGTGTTTACCCCCGTGGGCGGCGTGCTGGGCGACCGCTTCAACAAAGCGAAGATCATGTATCTGTGCGATTATGTGAAGGGCGGCACGATCCTGCTGGCCGCCGCGCTCATGCTCGTCTTCCGGGAGCCGCAGGCGCACATCGCGATCCTGTTCGCGCTGGGCATCCTCGGCAACGCGGTCAGCGGCATCTTCACGCCGGCGTCCGGCGCGCTGTTTCCCCATATCGTGAAGGAGGAACAGCTTCAGCAGGCAAACGCCTATTTTTCGGTCAAAAACTCCCTGGTGAACATCTTGGGCGTCATCCTGGCCGGGATCCTGTACGCCGCCCTGCCGGTGCTTACGCTGTTTATCCTGGTGGGCGTTTGCTTTGTGGCGTCCGGCGTTTCTGAAATGCTGATCCGCTATGCGCATCACCCCGCCCCGGAACGGCTGACGATCAAGGCGGCGATCCGGGATATGCGCGACGGCGTCGCTTACCTGAAAACAAAAAAGGGGATCATGGCGATCATCGGCGCGGTATTGTTCATCAATTTCTTTTTCGCGCCTGTCACGGGCAATTTCATTCCGTATTTCATCAAAACGGATCTGGCAAACGCCCCCTCCTATCTGCTGGACGGCGTGCTGACGCCGGAGCTTTGGTCTTCCGTTTTCAGCGTGTGCTTTGGCGTCAGCTCCCTGACCGGCGCGGCGATCCTCAGCGCCAGGAAGCAGGAAGAAAAATGCGGGTACAAAACAGCCGTCCGGCTCTGTATCACAGCCGCGTTTATGATCGCGCTGACGGTCTGCTATTGGCAGTTCGTTGGCCGGGGCGCGGAGGTAAGCGGATTCCTGATCGCGTTCTGTTTAGGCGGACTTGGAATGGGATTCCTGATTTCCTATATCAATATCCCCATTACCACGGCCATGATGCGCGTTGTGGACAGGGACAAGCTCAGCAAGGTCACCAGTATTATCAACGTCGGTTCCCATGGGATGATCCCGGTCGCTTCCGTGCTGGCAGGGGTGATTTTGCAGTCCCTGGGCAGCACGGCCCTGCTCGCTTTCTGCTCGTTGGGTTTTTCCCTGACCGCGGTTCTGATGCTGATCAACCGGCAGGTCAGAGAAATCTGAGTAACGTTTTTTGGGGTGGAAAAACCGGCGCGGATATGATAGAATGCCGGTGGGCGCCGGACGCTCGCCATGAGGTTCGGCTCGCTCATATCAGTATCAGGATGAAAAGGGACTGTATGAGGAGGACGTATCTAATGAAGAAAATCTGTTTGCTGCTCGCGGTATGCTTGCTGCTGGCGGCGTGCCCGGCTTTCGCGGAGGAAGCGGCGGAGGCTTCGGCCCTGCTCGAACAGGCGCAGGCCGCGCTGATGGCCGAAGACTACGAAACCGCCGTTCCGCTTCTCCAAAAGGCCGCGGAGATGGGCGACCCCACGGGCCAGCTCTGGCTGGGCAATTGCTACAGCGCGGGCGCGGGCGTTGAACAGGACGATGAAGCGGCGGCGAAGTATTACCAGCTTTCCGCCGACCAGGGGAATCTGGCGGCCGAATACAACCTCGCCTTCTGTTACCTGGAGGGAACGGGCGTTGCGCAGGACGCCGAAAAAGCGGAACAGCTCTTCAAGGCATGCGCCGACCAGGGGGACGCGGAAGCGCAGTACGCGCTGGGCTACCTGTATTTTTACGGCGAAGGACTGAACCAGAACCGGGAAGAGGCGGCGAAGTATCTGCAATTGGCCGCGGATCAGGAATACGTGGCGGCGCGCTATTATTTAGGCCTGTGCTTCATGAACGGATGGGGCGTGGAGCGGGATGCGCAAAAGGCGGCGGACAATTTCAAGCTGGCCGCCGATCAGGGCGTCGATGGCGCGCAGTACCAGCTGGCGCTTCTGTATCAGCAGGGGAACGGCGTGGAACAGGATTTTGAAAAGGCTTTTTATTACTACGGCCTTGCCGCCGCGCAGGATTATCCGGAGGCGCTGACGGCAGTGGGGTTCTTATACGGTCAGGGCTTGGGAACGGCGCCGGATTTGGAGGCGATGCTGAAATATTACCGCCTGGCCGCTGAATACGGGGAACCCATGGCGCTGTTCAATCTCGGCTGCTGTTATCGGGACGGCATGGGAGTTGAACAGGATTACGAAGAAATGCTCCAATATTTCCGGCGTGCCGTTGACCTGGGAAACGCCAACGCGCAATTCAATCTGGGCTTTTGCTATTATGTGGGGCAGGGCGTGGAGACGGACTATGCCGAGGCGTTCAGGCTCTTCCGGCTGGCGGCGGATCAGGGCTTCCCTGTGGCCATGTTTGCCGTGGGGGATTGCTGCTATCTCGGAACCGGCGTGGAAAAGAATGCGGAGCATGCCGCCGAATGGTTCCAGAAGGCGCTGGACGCCGGATATGAACCGGATGCGGAGGATCAGAAGCATATAGCGGATGTGATGGGGAACTGAACAAAGCTCCTGACAAAAGAAAAGCGGAGAGGCAGCCGAACGTTCGGCGGTCTCTCCGCTTTTTTGGCGGGGGCGTCACTTGCTTTCCGGTTCGCGGATCAGCACCACGTCCCCCAAGCGGCGTCCGTTTTTGTAGGCGGTGGAATAAATGCCGTTTTTGAAATACATCAGGGAGGATTGGCCCCCGTCTAAGTTGTAGGCGGAAGTGCAGTGAAGCGTTTCCATGAAGGCCGAAAGCTCGGCCAGGGTGAGGCCGCTGTTTTTCTTGCCCTTTTCCAGCTTGCTGGCGGTTTTGCGGCCATCCACCTGCACGAAGCAGTAATGCCCCGGCTCGTAATACCCGATCACCGAACGGGGATTTTTGGGCTTCACGTCGCTGTTAAAGGTGGTTTTGGCCTTGCCGTCCTCCGTGAGCAGGCCGGGGCCGAACAGGAAGCTCTGCCAGATTTCGCCCGCCTCCACCCCGGCGGCAAGCTCCTTTGCCACGATGTCTCCCGGCTGAAGGATCGCCATTTCGCCGTTGCTGTACAGCACGCAAAGCTCGCGCTTGCGGTTGCTGGTTTTGCGGCAGATTTTGCCGTTGGCGATCACCCACCCGGAGCTTAGGTTCGCGCTGTTGTCGCCGGTCATGGCGATGATGCTTTGGTTGGCCTGGGCGATTTTGCCGATGCGCTGGGTGGTTCCCTTCCATTTGTTGCTGGCCATGCCCCTTTGGAAGGAATTGATGGAGCGCACGTAGATATCGGCCACGTAAATGTCGGTGTTCAGGTAGCGTTCCGAGGAGATGGAGATATAAACGTTGGCGCTTTGATAGCTGTTTTCTGTCCAGACGGGTTCCGCGCCCTCCTGCAAAAGCATGGCGGGGTCGCACAGGCATTCCCCGAAGGCGGTTGGAATCAAAGCGAGCCAAAGCAGCAGACTGATCAGCGTCTTTTTCATGCGTGAAGGATCCTTCCATCTTATGAATATGTAAAGCGGGCTGTTCCGCTTACCGGCGCAAACAGCCCGTCTTCTGGGAAGCAGGGATTATTCCTCTTCCTCGTCCATCATGGCCACGAATTTGTCAAACACGGCCTGGGAAATGGCGTCGTCGTCCACGGAAACGTAGATATCCTCGTCGGTTTCCGGATCCTTTTCAATTTTCAGGATCAGCACTTCGCCGTCCTCGTCGTCGCTTTCCTCGTCTTCCAGCAGCATCAGCACCACGTACAGCTCGCCTTCGTGGTCGATGGTGGTCAGGTATTCAAACTGGGTGGTCACGCCGTCCTCGTCGGTCAGCTCGATGATGCCTTCGGGCAGCTCTTCTTCGGGAATGTTGTTGTTGATATCGTCTGCCATGAGAATATCCTCCAAGTTTATTCGTTCATGCCGTTTCCGGCAGGAGCTTCCTTGCCCTGCCCATCCAGATAGGATTGCAGGATCACGGCGGCGGCCACCTTGTCCACGGCCCCCTTGCGGCCGTCCCGCCGCACGCCGCCTTCGATCAGGGCCTGGTGGGCCGATACGGTGGACAGCCTCTCGTCCTGAAACACGAGGGGCAGCCCCGCCTTGCGCAATTGCTCGGCAAAGCCCATCACCTTTTCCGCCTGAAACCCCACGGAACCGTCCATGTTCCGGGGCAGGCCGCACACGATGAGCGTCGCCTTTGCTTCGGCGTACAGGCGCTGAATGTGCTTTACATCAGGCCCCCACCCCACCCGGGTGTATACGCTGTGGGGCGTGGCAATCAGGCGCGTTTCATCGCTCAGGGCGATGCCGATGCGCACGTCCCCCACGTCCAGCCCAAGAATCCGTCCGCTCATTTGTCCAGCTTGTTTTCCACGTAGAAGCGCACCAGCTCTTCCAAGATCTCGTCCCGCTCCAAACGGCAGATCAGGCTTCTGGCGCTCTGGTAACTGGTGATGTATGTGGGATCGCCCGTAAGAACAAAGCCCACCAGCTGGGTGATGGGATCGTAGCCTTTGCCCTGCAGCGCGCGATAAACATGCGCGAGAATATCGGAAGCGGTGTCGCTTCCCTCCGGCAGCGGGCGCATTTTCATTGTTTCAAACCGATCAGTCACCGCGCTCCCCCCTTCTTTTTCATTATACACGATTTATTGTGATCCCGCAAGGCAAAATCATCCATAATCCTGGCAATTTTTTGTCAAAAGGTCAATAATATTTAAATGAAGGATTTACGCTTCTTCCCCTCCGCTTTTCCACAGTACCCGGAACGCGCCGCGCAGGCACACGTAGGCCGGAACGGCCCCCACCATGCCCGGCAGGCCGAACAGCAGCCCGCCCGCGGAAAGCAGCAGCAGCACCGAAACGGGATGCAGGCCGGTGGCCTCGCTCATCAGGCGGGGCGACAGGAAAAAGCTCTCGATCTGCTGCACCAGCACCGTCACCCCCAGCCCCCATAGCAGGGCGTGAAAGCCCATGGGCAGGGCGAACAGGGCGATGGGCACGCCGCCGATCAGGGGGCCTATATAAGGAATGAACTCGCACGCGCCCATGAGCAGGCCCAGCACCAGCCAGGCGGGAATACCCACCGCCAGCAGGCCCAGGGCGGTCAGCACGCCCACGGCCAGGGCCACCAGCAGCTGGCCCCGGATGTAGCCGCCCGCCTCCCGCCGCATTTCATGCAGGGCGTGGAGCGTGCGCCTGCGGTGCTTCAGCGGGATGCACAGGGACAGGCGGTAGCCGAACAGCTCCCGGTCCCGCAGAAAGTAAAAGGAAAGCACCGGAGCCAGAAAGGCACGGCTCAGGGCGTCCATGCCGCTGCCGATGCCCGCGATGAGTCCCGGCAGGCTTTCCCGCAGCCATGCGGTCAGCTTTTCGATCCATTGGCCCGGCGCTTCCCGGTTCAGGCCCAGCAGCCGCGCCCATTCGTGGCCCACGATCCCATCCCAAATCTCCTGCACGGCGGACAGCAGGCGGGGCGCTTCAGCGATGATCAGGGAGATCTGGGAAATCACCATGGGCGTGACCAGGCCGATCAGCCCCAGCAGCAAAAGCACCAGCACCATAACGGCGCATCCCGCCGCCCAGGGGCGGGAAAGCCGCGTTTCCATCCGTCTGCAAAGGGGCAGCGCCGCCGCGAACAAAAGCAGGGCCAGCAGCAGCTGCCCCATCAGCTTGATCAGCGCGCCCCCCGCCAGCGCCCCGAGAACGCCCGCCGTGACGCCCACGGCCCATCGGGTGCGGGGCGAGAATCCCCGGGACGCCGGCAAAGAGGTCATATCAGCCGCTTCCTTTCCATCAAAGCATGCGCATGATTTGCCGCACGTGCTTTTTCATCCGGCCCCAGCACAGCTCCCTGGACAGCGTTCTGTGCTTCATGCCCAGCAGATAGCCCGCCATCCCGACGATCAGCAGCTTGCTCATCCTTCCCTCACCTCCTCCCGCCCATGGGGTACGGTCACGTGGCCCCAGGCGTTCCGGGGCTGCACGTGGTAGGCGGTGGCGTACCAGCGCCCGTCGATCAGGTCGTCCAAAGGGCCGCAGGAAATTTCCAGCGCCGCCACCCGCAGAGTTTCTTCATTTAAAAGCGCGTCGGTCACGATGCCTAAGCGCATGCCGTCTCCATCCGAAACCCGGAACAGCCGGTAGTCCGCATCCCGGGGCACCCGGCCCGGTTTGCCGCTGGCGATCACCGATATTTTGCCCACCAGGGCGATCTGCTCCCGGGGCACCCATTTGGCGCCCCGCAGTCCGCCCCGCACCACAATGCCCCGCAGGGTGCGTCCGTCCTCCGTCAGCACGCCCCGCATCACGCTGCCGATGGCTTTTCCGTTCAGGATCACCGGCAGCCCCGTCATTTTTTTCAGCCCTGTCATTCTGATCACCCGGGCTTATTGTGTCTGCGGCCGGGAAAAAACATGCTGGAAAAAGAAAGAACGGGAACGTGCGTTCTTTTATAATCCGAACATTCGGAAACAGAAAGAAAGGGATAATCCGGGAAATCTCTGAACAGTGGAAGAAGCGCGCGGAGGGAATGTTCGTAAATAGAAAAAAGATTGAAAAACAGAAAAGAAATCTCAAAAAACTTGTTGACACAAGGGGCATGTCGTGGTATTATATCCAAGCGCTCGAAAAACGGGGCCTCGCGAGAGGGTCCGGAGGGCGCGGGAATCTTGAAAACGATACAGATAAAGAGAGAGAAACGACAGTTAATTCTGAAATGAGTTTTGCTTGAGACTGTGGGGTTTGGCGGAGCGAAAGCGAAGTCAGGCAATAACCCAGAATCGCAAGTTAAAGGATTAAACACAAGAGTTTGATACTGGCTCAGGACGAACGCTGGCGGCGTGCTTAACACATGCAAGTCGAACGAGTTTACTGGAGAGCTTGCTCAAAGGTAGACGAGTGGCGGACGGGTGAGTAACGCGTGAACAATCTGTCTCACACAGGGGAATAACGCATCGAAAGATGTGCTAATACCGCATAGGACCACGGTGCCGCATGACACTGAGGTGAAAGACGCAAGTCGGTGTGAGGTGAGTTCGCGTCTGATTAGATAGTTGGTGAGGTAACGGCCCACCAAGTCAACGATCAGTAGCCGACCTGAGAGGGTGATCGGCCACATTGGGACTGAGA
>JAFSNT010000171.1 GCA_017443295.1 Clostridia bacterium | reverse complement strand
CTGATCGACGCCAAGGAAATGAAGCCCGTTTCCGTTGCCGTGGATGAAATCAACCGGGGGTTACTTACCTATCACCGCAACCTGGAAGACGAAGAGGAATAAAGCAAGATGACCTTGGAAGGCAAAAACGTGGTGCTGGGCGTCACGGGGGGCATCGCCGCATACACAGCCTGCGAGCTGACCTCCAGGCTGCGCATGGCGGGGGCGCAGGTGTATGTGGTCATGACGAAAAACGCCTGCCAATTCGTCGCGCCCCTGACCTTTGAAACCCTGTCCAATCATCCCGTGGTGACGGACACCTTTGCCCGGCCTTCCACCTGGGAGGTGGAGCATATCGCCCTGGCCAAGCGGGCGGACGTGTTCGTGATCGCCCCGGCCACGGCCAACATTTTGGCGAAAATGGCCCACGGCATCGCCGACGATATGCTGTCCACCACCGTGCTGGCGACCCGCGCCCCCGTTTTAGTTGCTCCCGCCATGAACACGGGCATGTGGGAAAACGTTGCCACCCGGGAAAACGTAAAGACCCTTTCCGCTTGGGGCGTGCGCTTCATCGGGCCGGAGGGCGGCTTCCTGGCCTGCGGCGATACCGGGGCCGGGCGCATGAGCGAACCAAAACAGATTTTCGACGCTATTGTGGAAACGCTGCTGCCCCGGCAGGATATGCAGGGGCTTAAGGTGGTGGTCACTGCGGGGCCTACGGTGGAAAAGATCGACCCTGTACGCTACATTTCCAACCGTTCCAGCGGGAAAATGGGCTACGCCATCGCGGAAGCGGCGGCAAAGCGCGGGGCGGACGTGACCCTGGTCACAGGCCCCACACGCCTTGAAATTCCCTGGGGAGCAAAGGCCGTTTCCATCCAGTCCACCCAGGATCTGCTGGAAGCTATGATCACTCACTGCCCACAGGCGGACATCGTGATTCAGGCCGCCGCCCCGGCGGATTTCACGCCTGCCGTGGTGGCCGATCAGAAAATCAAAAAGCAGGGGGACGGGGATTTGGTGCTGACCCTGCGGCAAACCCCCGACGTGGCGGCCCATGTGGGCAAAATGAAGCGTTCGGGGCAGACTTTGGTCGGTTTTGCCGCCGAAACCAACGACGTGCTGCAAAACGCCGAAGGGAAGCTCACGAAAAAGAACCTGGACATGATCGTGGCCAACGACGTGACCGCCCCCGGCGCGGGCTTCGACGTGGACACCAACATTGTTACCTTCGTGACCCGGAACGGAATGGAAACCCTGCCCTGCCTGCCCAAAAAACAGGTGGCGGACGAGCTGCTGGACAGGATCATGAAGCTGAGGAAAGGAAACTAAAACAAGGAGGGCCAAGGGGTTGTACGCGGAAATCATCGTGGATATCGCGTCCGAACAGGTGGACCGCGTATTTACCTACCTTGTGCCGGATACCCTGCCTTTAAAGCCGGGCATGCGGGTGCGCGTGCCCTTCGGCCCACGGGAAAAAGAGGGGTATGTGATCCGCCTGAAGGACACAGCGGATTACGACGAAAAAAAGATCAAGCCCGTTTTGGCCGCTTTGGAGGATTATCCCGCCCTGCTGCCGCCCCTCATGGCCCTGGCCCAGGAGATCAGGGAAAAAAGCCATTGCCCCCTGTGCGAAGCCCTGCGCCTGATGCTGCCCGCCGAAATGCGCGGGGGCCGGGTGAAGGTAAAATTGGAGGAATACGCGCAGCTGACCATTTCCCCGGAACGGGTGGAGGAAGCCATTCAGTCCCAGAAGCGCGCGCCCAAGCGGCAACTGCTGCTCACCCTGCTTTCCGACGGTCAGGCCCATCCGGTGGAGGAACTGCGGGCCCTGGTCAACAACGTAAGGGAATCGCTCAATTTCCTTTCCGAAAAGGAAATGGTGCGGGTCTTTGAAAAGGAAGCCCTGCGCGCCCCCTACTATGGCCGGGCCGAGGTTTCGTCTGACCCGGTGCTGACCTTAGAGCAGCGGGAGGCCCTGGAAGAGCTGGTTCCCGCCCTGCGCAAACCGGGAAAACCCTTCCTTTTGCACGGGGTCACAGGCTCCGGGAAAACAGAGGTCTTTATCCGGCTGGTGCGGGAAGCGCTGAAAGCGGGCAAGGGCGCCATCATCTTAGTGCCGGAAATCGTGCTGACCCCCCAGATGATCGAATGGTTCCGTTCCCGGTTCGGCAACGCCATGGCGGTGCTGCATTCCCGCCTGAGTCCGGGGGAGCGCTTCGACGAATGGCGGCGCATCCGGCAGGGGGACGCCCGCATCGTGATCGGGGCGCGTTCCGCCGTGTTTGCCCCGGTGGACAATTTGGGCGTGATCATCGTGGACGAGGAACACGAGCAGACCTATTTATCCGACCGCTTTCCCCAGTACGACGCCCGGGAAATCGCCGCGTCCAGGGGCAAAAGGGAAGGGGCCGCCGTGCTTTTGTCCAGCGCCACCCCCAGTATTTATTCCTACGCCATGACGCGGCGGGGGGACTATACCCTGATCGAAATGCCCCACCGGGTGCTGGATCGGCCCCTGCCCCAAATCCATTTGGTGGATATGCGGGAGGAACTGCGCAAAGGAAACCGCGGTATGTTTTCCGGCCTTTTCCAGCAAAAGCTCCGCGCCTGCCTGGAAAAGGGGCAGCAGGCCATGCTGTTCATCAACCGCCGGGGCTATGCCAGCTCCGTCGTCTGCCGCAAGTGCGGCGAAACGGTGAAGTGCGACCGGTGCGACGTGTCCATGACCTATCACAGCGTGGATCAGACCCTGCGCTGCCATTACTGCGGCGCGGCGCGGCCTTTGCCCAAGCTGTGCCCCGCCTGCCAAAGCCCTTACATCCGCCCCATGGGCATCGGCACCCAGAAGGTGGAGGAGGAATTGAACAGGCAATTCCCCGGCGCGGGAGTCATCCGCATGGACGTGGACACCACCGCCGGAAAGAACGCCCATTTTGAATTAGTTGACCGGTTCCGGGCGGGGGAAGCCAAGATCCTGCTGGGCACCCAGATGATCGCCAAGGGCCTGGATTTTCCCCAGGTGACGCTGGTGGGGGCGGTGCTGGCCGACCTGACGTTGAATTTTCCCGATTATCGCGCCCCGGAGCGCACCTTCCAGCTGCTTGTGCAGGTGGCGGGCCGGGCCGGGCGGGGATTGGAACCGGGGGAAGTGGTCATACAGACCTATCAGCCGGAGCATTACGCCGTCCGCGCGGCGGCGAAGCAGGATTACCGGGCCTTTTTCAACGAGGAATTTGAACGGCGCAAGGCGGGGCTGTATCCGCCCTTCACCATGATGGCCCGGTTCCTGTGCGAAGCGAAGGACATGCGCGAAGCGCGGGCCACGGCGGAAAGCATTCGGGAGCGGATCACGGAGGAATTCAGGGAAACGTCCCTTTTCCGCCGCATCCTGTTTATTCGGGCGGATGAAGCGCCGATCACCCGCATTCAGGACAAGGCCCGCGCTCACGTGCTTTTAAAGCTGCTCAACCATCCGGACACGGATCGGCTGCTGGGCCGCTTTCAGGAAATGGCTTTGGAAGAATACCCGGCCAGGGTGCAGCTGGAAATCAATCCGGCGTCTCTGGCATAAAAAGGAGAAAAATCAATGGTTCGCAAAATACTGACCTTTGGAGACGAAACCCTGCGCAAAACCAGCAAACCTATGCAGAAATTCGACCTGCGCCTGTGGCTGCTGCTGCGGGACATGGCCGACACCATGAACAAGGCCGAGGGCGTGGGCCTGGCCGCGCCCCAGGTTGGCATCCTGCGCCGGGTGGTGGTCATCGACGTGGGGGATGAACACGGCCTGATCGAGCTGATCAACCCCGAAATCATCGCCCAGGAGGGGGAGCAGGAGGGCAGCGAAGGGTGCCTGAGCGCCCCTGGACGCCGGGGCTACGTGAAGCGCCCCAATAAAGTGACCGTCCGCGCCCAGGATCGCAAGGGCAAGTTCTTTGAGATCACCGGGGAAGGGCTGCTGGCCCGGGCCTTCTGCCACGAGCTGGATCACCTGGACGGTATTTTGTATTCCGACAAGGAAGAATACGAAATCAAGGATGACGAGGACGAGGAGGAGCAAAAGTAAAATGCGCGTCGTCTTTTTAGGCACCCCGGATTTTGGCGTTCCCTCCCTGAAAGCGCTGGTGGAAGCGGGCCATGAGGTGGTGGGCGTGTTCACCCAGCCGGACAAGCCCAAGGGCCGGGGCAACAAAATGCTGCCCAGTCCTGTGAAGGTCTGCTCCCAGGGCTTGGGCATCCCCGTGTTCCAGCCGGTGAAAATCCGGGTGGACGGGGTGGAGGATTTGCGCGCCCTGGCACCTGACCTGTGCGTCACCGCCGCCTTCGGGCAGATTCTGTCCCAGGAAGTGCTGGATATCCCCACCATCGGCACGGTGAACGTTCATTCCTCCCTGCTGCCCAAATATCGCGGTTCCGCGCCCATCAACTGGGCCGTCATGGAGGGGGAAACCGTCACCGGCGTCACCACCATGATGACGGACAAGGGCCTGGACACGGGGGACATCCTGCTGAAAAAAGAGGTTCCCATTCTGCCCGGCGAAACGGCGGAGGAATTGACCGCGCGGCTGGCTCCCATCGGGGCGGCGCTGTTGATCGAAACCATCCGCCGCCTGGAAGCGGGAGACTGCCCCCGCGTAAAGCAGGATGAAGCGGAAGCCAGCTATTTCCCCATGCTGAAAAAGGAAATGGGGGAGATCGACTGGACGCTGCCCGCCGGGAAAATCGTGAATCTGGTTCGCGGCCTGACCCCCTGGCCCGGCACCAGCTTCACCTGGGGCGATAACGAAACGGTGAAGGTCTGGAAAGCGGAAGTCACGGAAAATCCGGGACTGGAGCCGGGAAAGATCATCGCCGCCGACGGGAAGAACGGTCTGGTCGTCGCGGCGGGAGATAACGCCGTGCGGGTGGTCGAACTGCAGGCCCCCGGCGGTAAGCGCATGAACGCCAGGGATTTTCTGCGGGGGCATCCGGTGGATTTTGAAAGGGTGAACGCGTAACATGACGGTGCGCATTTTCAAGCGTGGAATCGTACTGGCTTTGTGTTTGCTGATTGCGATATGTCCCCTTTTCGCCCAGGCGGAAGATTTCCGGGATATGTTCTCCAATATGGAGTATGAAGAAGAAATACTGAAAAAATACCGCTATGACGAGTATGAGCGGCTGTATGAACACGTCGTTATGGAAGCCTGGGATGTGGACGATCCCAATTTCGCCACCCAATCCCGCGCCATGCAGGCTCTGCATGTGGTATTGACATTCGACATGGAAATGCAGAACGGCGGTGTGGCGCAGTTTTTCTGGAACCAGGGTTCAGCCTGCGCGTCTCTCGTGCCGGACATGCTGCGGGAAATGGGATTGGACGACGTGGCGGCGCTCTATGAACAGTTCATGCAGGAGAATCAGATCACGCTGGCGGAAATTGATACCTACCGGGAACGCTTTCCCCATATGGGAGAGGAATTCTATTCTCTCCATCCCTTTGACGACTTCGATTTAGCCTATGTGAAGATATGGGCTGAAACCAACCTCAACAGCCGTTTTCTGGACTATGCCGAACAGCACCCGGAATTTTACGGCGTAATATAATCGGAGGAAACCTGCATGGAGAAAAACGGCAAGCCCAACGGGAAAAAGCCTTACGCTCCGAAACTTGGAACCCGCCCCGGCCAGAAGCCGGGAGAAAAGCGCGGGCCTTACGGCAAGCCTGCCGGAAAACCGGAAGGGCGTTTTTCCCGTCCCCAGAATGGGCGGCCTGCGCAAAAGCCCATTGACCGTAAACATACGCCCAAGCCCGCCCACGATCCCAACGCCCCCAGCAGCTTAAGCCGCAAGGTGGCGCTGGAAATCTTTCAGGATGTGGTGCGCAAGGACGCTTTCGCTTCCCTGTCCCTGGACGACCGGATGAAGAACGCCAATCTGTCCCAGCTGGACAAGCGTTTCTGCGCCAGCATCGTCTATACCACCCTGGAAAACCTGATCCGCATTGACTATGTGCTGGGCTTTTTCCTGAAAGACGCGGACAATTTGGAAACCACCGTGCGGGATATCCTGCGCATCAGCGTGTGCCAGCTTTTGTTCCATGACCGCATTCCCGAAAACGCCGTCGTGGACGAGGCGGTGAAGCTGACCCGGGGCGCGGGGCTGGAGGGCCTGACGGGCCTTACCAACGCCGTGCTTCGTTCCGTGATTCGCGGCAAGGATGAAATCAAATATCCCGCTCCCGAGGAAGGGCCGCGGTACTTATCCATTATGTATTCCGTGCCCCTGTGGCTGGCGGAACGCTTGACCGATGCTTACGGCCCCGAAACGGCGAAGGACATCTGCGCCTTCCGCAGTCAAAGCCATTATACGGTGATCCGGCCCAACCTCATGAAGCTGACGGACGAACAGTTTGAACAGCTTTTGCAAAAGAAGGTTTGGGAAACGGAAAAGGGCCTGGTTCCCCACGCCTTCCGGGTGCGCATGGCCTCCGAAATCGCCCGGGACGCAGATTACTTTGCCGGAAATTTCTCCATCCAGGGGGAAAGCAGCATGTTAGCCGCCCAGGCGGTGGACGCAAAACCCGGCATGCAGATTTTAGACTGCTGCGCGGCCCCCGGCGGGAAAAGCGCCTATTTGGCGGAAACCATGGGCGGCTCGGGCCGGGTGTACGCCTGGGACGTGCATGAGCATCGGGTGACGCTGATCAAAACCATGGCCCATCGCTTGAAGCTGGAAAACGTTCGCCCCGCCGTGCGGGATGCTTCCGTGTTCCGGGAGGACATGGAAAGCGCCATGGACGCCGTGCTGCTGGACGCGCCCTGCTCCGGCCTTGGGGTCATGGACGATAAACCGGACATCAAATACCGGGCGACCCCGGAGAGCGCTAAGGAACTCACCGAAATTCAGGAAAAGCTGCTGAACACCTGCTGCCGGTACGTGAAAAAGGGCGGCACGCTGGTGTATTCCACGTGCAGCATCCTGCCGGAGGAAAACGGGGAACAGATTAAGCGCTTCCTGGCGTCTCACCCCGATTTTGCTCTGGCTCCCCTGCCCGCTTCCTTTGACGAACGCTTCAAAGCCCATTATACCGAAACGGGCCTGCAATTGCTGTCGCACCGGGACGGGGTGGAGGGCTTCTTCATCGCCCGCCTGCGCAGGAAATGACCATGAGCGATAAGATTCAGTGGATGGGGCTGTACCCCGAAGAATTGAAGCAGGCATTGGCCGATTTGGGCGAAAAGCCCTTCCGGGCGCAGCAGGTGTTTTCCTGGCTGCACAAGGGCGCGCGCTTTTCCGAAATGACCAATCTTTCTTTGGCGCTTCGGGAAAAGCTGGCCGAAAACGGCATTGACCAGCCCGTGACCGTACAGGAAACCCGCGTTTCCAAGCTGGACGGCACCAAGAAGTTTTTGTACGCCCTGTCCGACGGCAACTGCGTGGAAGGCGTGCTGATGCGCTACCATTACGGGGCGACGCTGTGCGTATCCACCCAGGTGGGCTGCAAAATGGGCTGCAAATTCTGCGCCAGCACCCTGGACGGGTACGTGCGGAATCTCACCGCCGCCGAAATCCTGGGCCAGGTGCAGTGCGCCAACAAGGAATTGGGCGGCGAACGGGTACACAACATCGTACTCATGGGCAGCGGCGAACCCTTTGACAATTACGATCATGTGGTGCGCTTTCTGCGGCTGGTGTCCCATCCCGAAGGGCTGAATATCGGTTTGCGACACATTTCGGTCAGCACCTGCGGGCTGGTTCCGCAGATACGGCGGTTCGCGCAGGAAGGCCTGCCGGTCACCCTGTCCCTGTCCCTCCACGCCCCCAATGATGAAATCCGGCGGCAGATCATGCCCATCGCCCAGCGGTACACCCTGGACGAAACGCTGGACGCCTGCCGCTTTTACCTGGAAAAGACTGGCCGACGGGTGGTGTTTGAATACGCCCTCATCGACCGGGTGAACGCCAGCGAGGCGTGCGCCGAGGAATTGGCGGACAAATTGCGGGGCATGCAGTGCCACGTGAACCTGATTCCCCTGAACACGGTGAAGGAAAGGAACCTGTACGGCGTGACCGAGCAGCAAGTGCGCGCGTTTCTCGCCGTACTGGAAAAGCGGCACATTTCCGCCACCCGCCGCCGGGAAATGGGCGACGATATCGAGGGCGCCTGCGGCCAACTGAGAAAAAAGATCATGGAGGATTCGCAGCCATGAATGCAGCATCCAGAACCCATATCGGCCTCGTCCGCGCGTCCAATCAGGACGCCCTGCTTTTGCAGCCCGGAAAATACGGCCTGTACGGCGTGGCGGACGGCATGGGCGGCCACAAGGGGGGCGATATCGCCAGCATGATGGCGGTCTCCCTGGTGAAGCGCTTTTTGAGCGACGTGAAGCCGACCCACGAGCAGCTCAGGAAGGGCATCGAAGAAGCGAACCAAATGATCTACGAGGAACAGCTTTACCGTTCCGACCTGGACGGCATGGGCACCACCCTCACCGTGATCTGGGAGGATAAAAACCGCATCCTGCTGGGCCACGTGGGGGACAGCCGCGCCTATCTCCTGCGGGATCAAAAGCTGCGCCAGGTCAGCCAGGATCATTCCATGGTGGCTGAAATGGTGCGGGACGGGCTGATCACGGAGGAGGAAGCCCGGCGGCATCCTTACCGCAACATCATCACCCGCGCCCTGGGCACCGACGAAACCGTGGATGTGGACGTGACGGAAATCGAAAAGCGGGCGGGAGATATTTACCTGATCTGCTCCGACGGCCTTTCGGAATACGTGCGGGAGGAACAGATGCGGCAGCTGCTGCTGGAACACGGTTTGGAGGAAGCGGCCGATCTGATGCTGAACCTTGCCCTCAAGGGTGGCGGCAGGGATAACATTTCCCTGGTGATCGCGGAGGTGACGGCATGATCGGCAAAGTGCTGGACAACCGTTACGAGCTGGTGGAATTCATCGGCAAGGGCGGCATGGCCCTGGTTTACCGGGCAATTGACAAACGCACGGGCCATAACGTGGCGGTGAAGATCCTGCGCCCCGAATACAACCAGGACGCCGAGTTCTGCACCCGGTTCGACCGCGAGGCCGTGGCCGCCAGCAAAATGAGCCACCATAATATCGTGAATCTCCTGGACGTGGGCCAGGACGACAATATGCGCTATATCGTCATGGAGTACGTGCGCGGACGCACGCTGAAGGAAGTCATTCAGCAAAACGGGCCTTTGAAGCCCGCCGTGGCGGCGCAGGTGGCCATCCGCGTCTTATCCGCATTGCAGCACGCCCACAAAAACGGCATCATCCACCGGGATATCAAACCCCAGAACATCCTGGTGCATTCCGACGGCCTCATCAAGGTGGGGGATTTCGGCATCGCCCGGGTGGTGGGCAGCAATACCATCAGCACGGATGATATCGTGATGGGTTCGGTGCATTATTTTTCGCCGGAGCAGGCCAAGGGCGAACCCGTCACCGAAGCCAGCGACCTGTACAGCGTGGGCGTGGTGCTGTATGAAATGCTCACCGGCAAGCCGCCCTTCGATGGGGAAACGCCGGTAGCCATCGCCATGCAGCACGTGGGCGGCAAAGCGCAGCCCATTCGGGAAATCGACCCCACCATCCCGCCCGCCCTGGAGCGGGTGGTGGAAAAAGCCATGGAAAAGCGGCCCGAAAGGCGCTATCAAAACGCCCTGGCAATGGCCCAGGACTTACAGCGCGCCATGCAGGAGCCGGACGGCGCGTGGATGGGCCCCCCCGTACAGCCCGATCCCACCGTCCCGGAACAGCCCTTCGTCAATACCGGTCATGTGAAGCCCGTTCATTCCAATTCGTGGCTTTGGACGCGGATCGGCGTGGTCGCCGCGATGCTCGCGGTGCTGGCCGGGCTGGTGTACGGCGGCTATCAGATTTACGATCAGGTGATCAACGTAACGTCCGCTCCTTACTGCCAGGACGAAACGGAAGCGGAAGCCCTGCGCCTCATTAACCGGGCCGGTCTTCTTTACGAAATCACCCGCATCAGCGACGCGAAAGTGCCCACCGGGTATGTTATCATGCAGTCGCCCGAATTCGGCACGGCCATGCGGAAGAACGAAACCGTGTTCCTGACCATCTCCACCGGCCCGGAGGAGCAGGAAATCCCCTCCATTATCGGATACACGGTAGAAGAAGCGCGGGACGAGCTGGAGCGCTTGGGCTTTACCCTGCTGGCCCTGCCGGAGCGCATGCTTTCCACCAGCGCCTGGGACACGGTGATGAAGCAAATCCCCGAAGCGGGGGAAATGCAGCCCAGCGGCAGCGTGGTGCAGGTCAAGCTCAGCGGCGGCAGCGTCACCCTGCCCGATTTTACCGGCATGACGCGGCAGGAAGCTCTTTTCCTGATCCAGCAGCTGCAATTGAATATTTTGGAGATCCGGGAAATTCCCGTGGACGACAGTTCCCAGTATGAGCGGGTGGCCGCCCAGCTGTTCACCAACGACGATTCCACCGTTTCCTACGCCGTGGGGGATCAGGTGATGCAGCATACCATGGTGACGCTGGCCGTGTACGTGTCCAACGAACCGGAGACGCCCGTTCCCATTGTGGAAACCGCGCAGGAAACCGCCGTACCCGAGGAGGAACTCAGCCAATGATGGAAGGCGTGATCGTGCGGGGCCGCGGCGGGTTTTACACGGTGAGGGACGAAAAGGGCCAGGAATACGTGCTGCGGGCCAAGAAAAAATTCCGGCGGCTGAAAATTACTCCCCTGGTGGGCGACCGCGTGTATTTCACCCCCGGCGAGGGTAAAGCCGAAGGCAAGGAAGAGGACGGCTGGGTGGAGGAAATCCTGCCCCGGGTGAGCCAATGCCTGCGCCCGCCGGTGGCCAATATTTCGCTGCTTTGCATCGTGGCCGCGCCCGAACCCGCGCCGGACTGGCTGCTGGTGGACAAGCTGCTGATTTTCGCGCGAAAGCAGAACCTTCAAACCCTGCTGATCCTGAATAAAGCCGATCTGCCCAAGGCGGAGGAAACGGCGGCGCTGGCAAAAAGCATGTACGCGGGGGCGGAAATCAATATCTGCCGCGTCAGCGCCCAAAACGGGCGGGCGGAGGAACTGATTCAGCATTTGAAGGGCCATACCTGCTGCTTTTCCGGCCAGTCCGGGGTAGGAAAATCCACCCTGCTCAACGCGCTTTTCGGGCTGCATCAGGAAACCGGGGATATCAGCCAAAAGATCCTGCGGGGCAAAAACACCACCCGCCACGCGGAGCTGTTCTCCTTCGGGGATATCAACGTGATCGACACGCCGGGGTTCAGCCTGCTGGAAATGGACGAGGTGTTCGATCCCGTGCTGCTAAGGGATTATTACCCCGAATTTGCGCCCTACGATGGGAAATGCCGCTTTTCTCCCTGCTATCACGGCACGGAACCGGGCTGCGCGGTGCTGCAGGCGGCCAAAGAGGGGAAAATCGACGCCCAAAGGCTTGAGAGATACCACACGCTGCTTTCTGATTGCCGCCAGGTATGGAGGGAACGCTATGATTAAACTGACGCCGTCGCTGCTGGCCGCCGATCTGCTGAACTTGGGCCGGGAAGTGGAGCAGATGACGAAAAACGGCATTGACCGGCTGCATTTTGACGTGATGGACGCCCATTTCGTGCCCAATCTGTCCTTCGGCCCCGCCTTCTGCAAAGCCATACACAAGCAATTCCCGGCGCTTAAGCTGGACGCGCATCTCATGATGGACAACCCGGAGCAATATTTGGACACGTTTCTGGACGCCGGCGCTTCCAGTATCATCGTGCATCGTGAAGTGCTGCACGATCCGGATATCATGGTGCGGAAAATCCACGAAAAGGGCGCGCTGGCAGGTCTGTCCATCAAGCCCGCCACCCCGGTGAAGGCGCTGCTGCACTGGCTGGACGAAACGGACGTGGTACTCATCATGACCGTGGAGCCGGGCTTCGGGGGGCAAAAGCTCATGCGGTCGCAAATCGAAAAAATCAGCCTGCTGCGCCGGGAAGGCTATCAGGGCGTGATCGCCGTGGACGGCGGCGTGACGCTGGAAAACGCCCCGCTGCTCAAAGACGCGGGGGCCAATTGGCTGATCATGGGCACCTCCTATTTTCGGGCGGAGGACCCCGCTCTGGTGGCCCGGAAGATCGGGGAAATGCAATGAAGCAGAAAAAAGATCAGGAATTTCATCATAAGCGCAGTTTAGGCCAGAATTTCATCACCGACGACGCCCTGTTCGCTCAGCTGGTGGATTTGGCGGGCGTGGGGGAAGCGGACGCCGTGCTGGAAATCGGCGCGGGGGCGGGGGGCATGACCAAGGAGCTTTCCCGCCGGTGCCGGAAGGTCGTTGCCATCGAGGTGGACGGAACGCTTTTGCCCATCCTGCGGGTGGCGCTGGAAAAGTGCAAAAACGTGGAGCTGGTTCACGGGGACGTGCTGCGGCTGAACCTGCCGGAGCTGACCGCGCCCCTGGGCGATTTTCACATCGTGGCGAACATCCCGTATTATCTCACCACCGATTTGATGAACCTGCTTTTGTCCTCCGCCATGCCGATCAAATCCATCAATTTGATGGTGCAGAAGGAAGCGGCCCAGCGCATGGTGGCGCGGCCCGGCGAGGAAGGTTATGGCCTGCTGGCGGTCAAGGCGCAGTATTTTTATGATCCCGTTATCGCCTTGGACGTGCCTGCCTGCCTGTTTACGCCGCCGCCCAAGGTGGACAGCGCCTTCGTGGTGATGCCCAGGCGCGAAAAACCGCCGGTAGACGTAAGGGATGAAGCACTGTTTTTCAAGGTGGCGGCCTCCGCCTTCGCCATGCGGCGCAAAACCATGGAAAACAATCTGATCGCCTCCTTCCGTTTGCCCCGGGAGCAGGCGCGGGAATTGCTGGCCAAATGCGGCATACGGGAGGGCGCACGGGGCGAAACCCTTTCCATGGCGGATTTCGCCGCCCTGGCGAACGCTATGACAAGTAATTTTTCGGTCGTTCGTTAAAGAACACCTTAACGAAGAAAGAGAGTTCAGAGTTGAGAGTTCAGATTTATAGTAAACGACATTAATTATTTCACCAAGAGAACGAACAAAGCGATGCCAGCTTAGCGTTCGGCAAAGTGAAAGAATGGAACCAATCATCAAGGGTAGTGGTAAGCGCCTCAAGATTCTGCCAGAATCTGTTGTGGGT
>JAFSNT010000170.1 GCA_017443295.1 Clostridia bacterium | reverse complement strand
GGCCGGCGCAGGGAAAACCAGTTTGGGCCGCAGGCTGGCGCAAAATCTGAACTGGCGTTTCGTGGACACGGATCAGCGCGTGTGCGAAATGCTGGGCATGTCGTCCGTGAACGAAATCTTCTCCTCCTTGGGCGAGCCTTTTTTCCGCAACGCGGAAACGGGCGCGCTGATCGAGCTGGTGGGTCAGCCCCCCTGCGTGGTGTCCACGGGGGGCGAATTGTGTACGTTTTCCGAAAACGTGACCATCATGAAGAATCACGGCATTATCATTCATATAGACCGGCCCCTGGATCAGATCATTTCCGATATCAAGACCGACCGGCGGCCCCTGCTGGCGGGCGGCACCCATGAGGACGTGATCGACCAGTACAACCGCTGCATCGGTCATTACCGGGCGGCGGCGGACTACCGGCTGGATAATTCCAAGGGCTTCATACCGGGGGTGAAGAACCTGACAGAGCTGGTGGAAAGCATTAAATAGGGCTTCGCAAATACAGGAAAAATACACTGGGATGCCTTGACCGGTTTGGGCAGGTGTGTTATATTTTGACAGGAAACTTTCTTGGGAGGAAACGATTCATGACGATTCCGCGCGCGGCTTACTATTATTTCCGCTTTACCGGCTTTGCAGGTAAGGCATGCCGCCGCATGTAAAAGTTTTCTGATCGCTGATCAAGGGCTTTGCGGTGCATGCATCGCAGGGCCTTTTTTCATACAATGAAGCATTTGGAGGCGCGGCATGATTATTTTGCTCAAAAGTCAGGCGGATCAAAAGCAGGTGGACAATCTGAAATCCTGGCTGAAATCCATGGGGTTCGATATCCATATGTCCCAGGGCCAGACCCAGACCATCATGGGCCTGATCGGTGATACTTCACGGGTGGACATCGACGTGATCAAAAGCCTGGAAATCGTGGAAAACGTGCAGCGGGTGCAGGAACCCTACAAGAACGCCAACCGCAAATTCCACGCGGAGGACACGGTGGTGGAGGCGGCCCCCGGGGTGAAGATCGGCGGCGGGCATTTTGAAATCATCGCCGGGCCTTGCTCCGTGGAAACGGAGGAGCAGATCGTCTATGTGGCCAGGCGGGTGAAGGCCGCCGGGGCGAAGCTTTTGCGCGGCGGCGCGTTCAAGCCCCGCACCTCGCCCTACGCCTTCCAGGGCCTGCATGAAAAAGGTCTCGAACTGCTGCTGCTGGCCAAAAAAGAAACGGGCCTGCCCATCGTCACCGAGATCATGGACGCGCACCACCTGCCCCTGTTTGAAAATGTGGACGTGATTCAGGTGGGCGCGCGGAACATGCAGAATTTCGAGCTGCTCAAGGAGCTGGGCCAGCTGCGCAAGCCCATTTTGCTCAAGCGCGGCCTTGCCAACACCATTCAGGAATGGCTCATGAGCGCGGAATACATCATGGCGGGCGGCAACGAAAACGTGATCCTCTGCGAGCGCGGCATCCGCACCTTTGAGACCGCCACCCGCAACACGCTGGATTTAGCCGCCGTGCCGGTGCTGAGGCGTCTGACCCACCTGCCCGTGATCGTGGATCCCAGCCACGCCACCGGCTACGCCCATCTGGTCAAGCCCATGGCCTTGGCCGCCACCGTGGCGGGGGCCGACGGCCTGATGATCGAAGTCCACAACGACCCGCCCCACGCCCTCTCCGACGGCGCCCAGTCCCTCACCCCCGAAGCCTTCGACGACGTGGCGAAAACCGTGTTCGCCGTGCGCCCCTTCGCGTGCAGGTAAGGGGGGACGAGGGGAACGTGTTCTTTCTTGGAGCCCAAGAAAGAACCAAAGAAGGCGTAAAGAGGCACGACAGATCGGGATTGTTAATCATACGTTGAAATTGTAATTTTCTAACTATAATGCTTTACAGCCACCTTAAGCCAAATTGGAGGTCTTTATGGATAATATGAAATATGACAGACAAGAATTCAGCATTG
>JAFSNT010000169.1 GCA_017443295.1 Clostridia bacterium | reverse complement strand
TCGTCCTTTCTTCTGTCCCTCCTTCATTATAATATATTACGCTATATTATGCAATAGCAAAATCAACGAGCTTGACAAAAAAATATAGACCCCGTAAGGCTTTGTGTCCTCTTGGCTGCCATTTTGCTGTCAAACTCCCGGTTGAACGGGAAAAAAGTGAAAAAAGTCGTGAAAAAGAGGGGCGGAAACGAGAAAAAACCATTGACAAAAACGGAGGTTTGACGGTATAATAGCATTCGGTCACGATTGGAGTGATGTGCTTGCTGCTGGACATTTCCCGCGCTCTGCGCGCACCGGGGGAGGAAATCCCCTTCCTGCATCGTGACGCCATTCCGCCGCAGGTGATCTTCGGTGAAACGGTGGCGTTTTCCGATGTGACCCTGTCCGGTTTCCTGACCTCGGTGGAGGATCATCTCCGCATCTGGGGCACGCTGCACGCGGTGGCCCACGGCCATTGCGCGGGCTGCTTACAGCCGGTGGACTATCCGGTGGAGGTTCCCTTTGACGAAACCTTCATCCGCGTAACCGCCCGCAATCCCCGGCCGGAGGAAGAAAGCCCTGAGGAAGAGGAATGGTATTATGAAGGCTCTAAAGTGGAGCTTTCCCATCTTGCGCTGACGCTGGCGCTGCTGGATCTGCCCATTCGCTTTGAATGCGGCGACGATTGCCCGGTACTCACCCAGCTTCACGCGGAAGATGATGAAACAACGCATGCTTGCCAGAAGGACATGCCCGACCAGCATCCTTTTTCGGCATTGCAGCAATTGCTGACAAAGGATCAGGAGGTGTAATTATGGCTCTGCCCAAAGGAAAAGTATCCAAGGCCCGCGGCCGTTCCCGTCGCGCGAACTGGAAGCTGGAGCTTCCCGCTATCGTGGAATGCAAACAGTGCCACCAGATGAAGCTGGCGCACCGCGTGTGCAAGCATTGCGGCTATTACGATGGCAAGCAGGTCATCGTGATGGACGAAGAAAAGAAGAACGCGTAAGACGTTCCGCCGAAAAGATGCCTGAACGGGCATTTTTTCGTAAGAATGGGTTTTACAGCATTGCCCGAAGAACGGAAGGAGTACGCTTTTCCCTTCTCCCAAAGAGAGGCGGCCCATGGCTGAAAGGCTGCCGGAGAAAGCAAGCGGAAGGTCGTCCGGGAGGGCGGCGGGTGAACAAAGTAGCCCGTTCGGGTGCGCCCGATATAGCGTCAAGAGGCGGCAATCCTGGATTGCCGCGAAGCAAGGTGGTACCACGGGTCAATCCGTCCTTCGGGAGGGGTTGGCCCGTGTTCTTTTTCGAGGTAGGAGTTAGAAGGTAGGAAGTAGGAGGTTTCGTTTGTTCGCGCTGCCGTATTCGCGCGGCTGGTTGAAAACAAAATAAACCTCCTACCTCCTACCTCCTACTTCCAAACTTTCTACATCGTAAGGAGGAAAAATCATGTCTGCGGAATTTAATATGGAGAAGACTTATAATCCCCAGGCCATCGAGAAGGAAACCTATGAAAAATGGGAAGCCTCCGGGGCCTTCGCGCCGAAGATCGACAAGAGCAAGAAGCCCTTCACCATCGTGATGCCGCCGCCCAACGTGACGGGCCAGCTGCACATGGGCCACGCCATGGACGCCACATTGCAGGACGCCCTGATCCGCTATCACCGCATGAAGGGCGACCCCACCCTGTGGCTGCCCGGCACCGACCACGCCTCCATCGCAACCGAGGTGAAGGTGGTGGAAAAGCTGCATAGCGAAGGGCTGACCAAGACAAAGCTGGGCCGTGAAGGCTTTTTGGAGCATGCCTGGGCCTGGAAGCGGGAATACGGCGGCCGCATCACCCGCCAGCTTCGCCGCATGGGCGCGAGCTGCGATTGGAACCGGGAACGCTTCACCATGGACGAGGGCTGCTCCAAGGCCGTGCGGGAAGTGTTCGTGCGGCTGTATGAAAAGGGCCTGATTTACCGGGGCTACCGTCTGGTGAACTGGTGTACCTGCTGCAAAACCGCCATGTCCGACGTGGAAGTGGAATATGAGGAAAAGGACGGCAATTTCTGGCACATCCTGTATCCCGTGAAGGAGACGGGGGAATATTTGGAGCTTGCCACTACCCGCCCCGAAACCATGTTAGGCGATACCGCCGTGGCCATCAACCCCGCCGACCCCCGGTACGCTCACCTGCACGGCTGCCACGTGATCCTGCCCCTGGTGAACAAGGAAATCCCCATCGTGTGCGATGAGCATGCTGACATGGAAAAGGGCACCGGCGTGGTGAAAATCACCCCCGCCCACGACCCCAACGACTTTGAGGTGGGCCAGCGCCATAATCTGCCCATCGTGCGGGTGTTCACCTACGACGGCCATATGACCGGCGCGGCGGAAGCTGAAGAAAATGAAAACGTGCTGGATTGCGGCAAGTACGCCGGGATGTCCACCGACGAAGCCAGGAAGGCCATCGTGGCCGACCTCACCGCTTTGGGCCTGCTCAAATCCATCGAACCCCTCAAGCATGAGGTGGGCACCTGCTACCGCTGCCATACCGTGATCGAACCCATGATGAGCAGGCAGTGGTATGTGAAGATGGAACCCCTGGCCAAGCCCGCTCTGGAAGCGGTGAAGAACGGGGAAACCAAATTCATCCCCGACCGCTTCTCCAAGATTTATTATAACTGGATGGAAAATACCCGCGACTGGTGCATCAGCCGCCAGCTCTGGTGGGGCCACCGCATCCCCGCCTGGTACTGCGAGGACTGCGGAAATACCATCGTGGGCCGGGAAGATCCCACCGCCTGCCCCAAGTGCGGCTGCAAGCACCTTTCTCAGGACGAAGACGTGCTGGATACCTGGTTCTCCTCCGCCCTGTGGCCCTTCTCCACCTTGGGCTGGCCGGACAATACCGAAGACCTGAAATACTTCTATCCCACCACCACCCTGGTGACGGGCTACGACATCATTTTCTTCTGGGTGGCCCGCATGATCTTCTCGGGCATCGAGAACATGGGCAAGACGCCCTTTGAAAACGTGGTCATTCACGGCCTGGTGCGGGACGCCCTGGGCCGGAAAATGAGCAAGAGCTTGGGCAATGGCGTGGATCCCCTGGAGGTCATCGACCAGTACGGCGCGGATGCCCTGCGTTTCTCCCTGGTCATGGGCATTTCTCCCGGCAATGACACCCGCTATTCCACGGAAAAGGTGGAAATGGCCCGGAATTTCGCCAACAAAGTGTGGAACGCCAGCCGCTTCGTGCTGATGAATCTGGACGGCAAGGAAGACTTGAGCGGCAAAGAACTGACCCTGCCAGACCGCTGGATTTTGAGCAAATACAACGAGGCCGTGCGCCAGATCAGCAAGAACTTTGAGGAAGCGGAATACGGCCTGGCCGCCCAGAAAATCTACGATTTCACCTGGAGCGAGTTCTGCGACTGGTACATCGAGCTGGCCAAGGGCGGCCTGCTTGGGGACGACCTGAACCGCAAGGCCGCCGTGCGCGCCGTGCTGCAAACGGTGCTGTCGGGCCTGCTGCGCCTGCTGCATCCCTTCATGCCCTTCCTGACGGAAGAAGTGTACAAGAACCTGCCCGACGAAGAAAACGCCTCCTGCATGCTGGCCGATTGGCCCAAGGCGCTGGAAGCCTATGACTTCCCCGCCGAGGCCGCCCGCATGGAGGGCATCATGGACATGATTCGCTCCATCCGCAACCTGCGGGCGGGCATGAATGTGCAGCCCTCCCATAAGGCCCATTTGATGGTGCGGCCCGCCGAAGGCTGGCAGAACGCCTTTGAGGGCACCGAAGTGTACTTTGCCCGCCTTGCCAGCGTGAGCGCTTTGGAGATGCTGGACAAGGATGCGACCATCACCGGCAAGACTGTCAGCGCCGTGTGCGCGGCGGGCGAATACTTCATCCCCTTAGGCGAGCTGGTGGACTTTGAGAAGGAAAAGGCCCGCCTCAACAAGGAACGGGACAACCTGATGAAGGAAATCGCCCGGGCCGAAGGCAAGCTGAACAACCCCGGCTTCGTCAGCAAGGCCCCCGCCAACCTGGTGGCCGCCGAAAAGGAAAAGCTGGAAAAGAATAAGGAAATGCTCACCGCCCTGGAAGCGCGCATTGCGGAACTGGGGTAAAAAAACATCGCGGGAAAGGAAGGAACGCTCATTCCTTCCTTTCCTTGCCTTTGAGCCAATATGAGGGGAAAAAGTCATGGAGCAGTTTCAATCGGAACACTATCTGTTCCACTATGGAAAGGATACTGCGGCGGAACGGGACATCAAGAAAATCGTCGCCGAACAAGAAGCGTGTTTTCGTCATATTTGCAGCGTATTGGGGGTAACCCCATCCTTCCAATTGATCTATTATCTATGTGATTCGCCGGAGGAAGTTGGACGTATTTATGGCGACAATGAGCCCTGCAACGGTTTCAACGCCCCGCCTGATACAATCTATGCGGTTTATAACGAACGGATCAAATGCGTCGGCTTTCACGAAGATGCGCATCTGATCAGTTATGTGATGAACCGACCGGACTGCCCTGCCGTTCGGGAAGGACTGGCGATGTTTTTCGACCGGAAATGGTGGGCTATCCACAATCTGGATTGGACGGGTTATTTTCTGGCTGAAGGACGCTATCTTCCCATTGACCGGCTGCTGGATCGGGATTTTTTCTTCGATCATCCGTGTTCCGTTACCTACCCCATTGTGGGCGCTTTCACCGAATGGCTGATTGATACTTACGGCATGGAAAAGTATCTGTCTTTCTATCGCCAAAAGGAAAGCGTTCATGCGCTGGAGCGGGTTTACTGCAAAACGCCCGTGGAATTGAACACAGCATTTGTCGATTACGTCCGTTTGTTACGTGTGGACGAGGCGGTCAAAAGACGAATGGCGGAGCTTCTGCAAAACGACAACAATTGATTTTCCTATAAGCGCTTGGGTTGGAGCGATTGTTCGGCCCAATCGCTTATGGGTTGACAAAAAAACTTGTTTTGTTTATACTATGTATAAACGAATCGAGGAGGGACGCAACCGTGGAAGTGCAGCTAAAAAATTGGGGCAACAGCCAGGGCATCCGTTTTTCCAAGGAATTTCTGAAAAGCGCTGGTTTCCGGCCCAATGATACCCTGACGGCGGAGATCAAAGATGGGAAGGTTGTTCTGAGTCGTGCTTTCCGTCACCGCACTTTGCGGGAGCGGGCGGAGGCATACGGCGGGGAACTGCGTCTTTCCGATGAATTGGAATGGGGCGAACCACGTGGCAGCGAGGTGTGGTAAAGATGAACCGGGCAGAGCAGGGGGATTTGCTGAAAATCAGTGGAATTAAATATCCCGTCATTGTGGTCAGCAATAATTTTTTCAATCGTTCGGGGAAAGTGATCGTGTGTCCCATCGTCCAGGAAGCCCTGGAAGGGCCGCTGCATATCCCGCTCAAGGATTCACCGGTTTCGGGCTATGTTCTGTGCGAACAGGTACGCTTTCTGGACTTGTCCGCACGGCATTTTTCAAAAGTGACCGCCTCCCATTATTTTGATATTATGGATATTTCGGACGCGGTAATCAGCATGTTTGATTATCAGCAGGGATAAGGAGACACTATGGCTTTTCATCATATTCCCGTCCTTCTGAACGAGGTGCTGGAGGCCCTGAATCCCCAGCCGGGGGAGACGTATGCCGACGGCACCTTAGGCGGCGGGGGACACAGCGGGGAAATCTTAAAACGCATGGGGGAAACGGGCACGCTCTACGGCATCGACCGGGACGAAGCGGCCATCGCCGCCGCCACTGAACGGCTGGCATGCTACCCCGGCTTTCATGCCGTCCACGGCAATTTCCATGACGTGAAGGAGCTTCTGCCGGGGGTACGGTTAAACGGCGGGCTGCTGGACTTGGGCGTGTCCTCCTTCCAGCTGGACACCCCGGATCGGGGCTTTTCCTACCACGAGGACGCGCCCCTGGATATGCGCATGGACAAAAGCCAGGGCATGACGGCGACGGACTACGTGAACACCGTCAGCGAGCGGGATTTCTGCCAGGCCCTGCGGGATTACGGCGATGAAAAATGGGCGGCCCGCATCGCTCAGATTTTGATGGAAAAGCGGGCGCAGAAGCCCTTAAAAACCACCGCCGATCTGGTGGCCGTGGTGGACGCGGCCATTCCCAAGGCCGTGCGCCGCAAGGACGAAGGGCACCCCGCCCGGCGCACCTTCCAGGCCGTGCGCATCGTGGTGAACGATGAACTGGCCCCCCTGGAAAAAGCGCTGAACGACTGGGTGGATATGCTGGTTCCCGGCGGGCGGTTGTGCGTGATCACCTTCCATTCCATCGAGGATCGGATCGTGAAGCTGGCTTTCCGCAAAATGCAGCACCCCTGCACCTGTCCCCCCAAGGCCCCGATCTGTATCTGCGGCAAAAAGCCCTTGGGCAAGGCCGTGGGCGGGGCCATCAAGGCGGGAAAAAACGAATTAAACGAAAATTCTCGGGCGCACAGCGCTACCTTACGGGTATTTGAGAAAGGGATGGAGGAATGACGAAACTGGGGGAAACCGCTCTTTGCTTTCCGGGGCTGCCGCCCGGCCTACGCTGAAAATCATCCACTGGATGATTTTCCGGGCGCTTCGGCCCCAAAGATGGTTTCCCCCAGACCCCCTTCCGAGAAAGCAATAAAAAACATATCTCTTTTGTGTTTCAGAAATGAAGCGGGAGAAATAGAAAAAATGAGTACATTATATGTGGTCGCCACCCCCATCGGCAATCTGAACGACATGAGTCCCCACGCCATCGACACGCTGAAAAGCGTGGCTCTCATCGCCGCGGAGGATACCCGGGTCACCAAGAAGCTGACCAATCATTTCGGCATTGATACGCCGCTGATTTCCTGCCATCAGCACAACGAAAAGGGCCGTGCCCCGGAAATCGTGGAACGGATGCTGGCCGAAAACCTGGACGTGGCGGTGGTCACCGACGCGGGCACCCCCGCCATTTCCGACCCCGGCGTTCCGCTGGTGCGGGCGGCGGCGGACGCGGGCATTCCGGTCATCGCCGTGGCGGGGCCTACGGCCATGGCGGCGGCGGTGAGCGTCAGCGGGTTCGATTTTTCCTCCTTCACCTTTTACGGCTTCCTGCCCCGGGGCAATACGGAACTGAAAGAAAAGCTGCTGGACATCGGCCGGAAATCGGAGGGAGCCGTGTTCCACGAATCCCCCCACCGGATCAAGGCGCTGGTTTCGGCCATCCGGGACGCCCTGCCGGGGGCAGTCCTGTCCGTGAGCTGCGATTTGACCAAGCTGCACGAACTGACCTTACGGGGCACGCCGGAAGCGGTTCTTGCCGCCCTGGAAGCCAACGAAAAGAGCGAAAAAGGCGAATACTGCGTGGTGGCCGACCTGCGGGGCGTGACCCTGCCAGAAGAAAAACCCACCGTGCAGGCGTCCCTGGAAGCCCGGCTCTTTGATCTGCTCCTGAACGGCCTTTCCCTCCGGGACGCCGTTTCCGCCCTGGTGGAGGCGGGGGAAAAGAAAAACGCGGTCTACGCCGCGTCGCTCAAAGTGAAGGAATATGTGGATGTTTGAATGAAATCAGGTAGGAGGTGGGAGGTAGGAGGTCTATATAGTCCACACAAACGGAAGAAACCACGCTCTTTGATGAACCTGATAAAACCTCCTACCTCCTACTTCCTACCTCCCACCTGCGTTAAAGTCTCCTTTTTACTCCGCCTCCAGCCACACCCTCATTTCACCCTTTCCCCGGTTATTCCAGGCGAAGTAGGGGATGAGGGTGATTTTTGTTTCTTCCGTTTCCGGCTGATGCCAGGGGGCGTAGAGGGGGGCGCTGTCCGGCACCGTGACGCGCTTGCCGGGCACGGTGAGGGCGGGCACGGTCAGGCCGTCGATTTCCATATCCCGGAATTGGGCTTCCGCTTTTTTCTCCGGGCAGGCCCGCAGCAGGTGCAGGTTCTTTCCGTTGTCCGCTTCCTCGGCGCAGTACACCCAGGGTCCCCAGGTATAGCACACCTGATGCATGGTTTCGCGCACCAAGGGGGAGGCGGCAACGGCCTGCACAGAAATGTCAAACGCCATTTCCACGGAATCCCCGGCCTGCCAATGGCCTGATACAAGCCAATAACCGTCCGCGCACGCTGTAGCCTGTGCGCCGGACACGGAAACGCGCGTATTGTCCGCCCACGCGGGGACGCGGAAAGCCAGCGTTCCCGACCCCTCGCCGGACAATACCGTCAGCCGGGCAGACCCTTTCCGCAGATCGGCGTCCAGCTTCAGGGTGATTTCCCGGCCGTTCAGCGTGGCCTTGATCTCGCTGCCGATGTACAGGTGGATATACAGGGCATCTTCCGATTGGGTGGCGATATATTGGCCCAAGCTGGACACGATGCGGGCGATGTTGGGCGGGCAGCAGGCGCAGCCGAACCACTTCTGCCGAACGGGCTTCACGTGAGAAAGGCGCTCGTCCGTTTCGCAGGCGGCAGGATCCACCTCTAAGGGGTTCACATAGAAAAAGCTCTTTCCGTCCAGGGCCATGCCGGACAGTACGGTATTGTACAGCGCCCGTTCCATCACATCGGCGTATTCCGCCTTGGGCCGCAGTTGCAGCATACGCCGGGCGAAGAAGGCCAAGCCGATGGCGGCGCAGGTTTCGGAATAGGCGGTGTCGGAGGGCAGGTCATAGGGCCGGGAGAAGGCTTCGCCCACGTGGGTGCCGCCCACGCCGCCGGTGACGTACATTTTTTCGTGTACCGTGCTGCGCCAGAGCCGCTCGCAGGCCGCCCGCATGGCTTCGTTCCCGGTCAGCCGGGCTTCGTCCGCCATGCCGCTGGCGAGGTACATTTGCCGCACCGCGTGGCCCACGGCTTCGTCCATATCCCGGACGGGCTTGTGGGCCTGATAATACCTGTAACGCTCTGCCGTCACCGGCAGTTCTTTTTTGCCTTCTTTTTTCAGCCGCCGGTTTTCTTCCAGGGCGAAGGTGCTGGGGTCTGTGCCTCGCACGTCGAGGAAGCGCTGGGCCAGTTCTTTCCATTCCGTTTCACCCGTTTCCTCGTACAGCCGGTACAGGGCCATTTCGGCGATTTCGTGGCCGGGGCAGCCTCTCTCCCCGTCCGGGCCGAAGCGCTTGAAAATGCACCGGCCAAAGCGCCGGGCCACGTCCAGCAAATCATCCTTCCCCGTGGCCTGCTTCCAGGCCACCGCTGCTTCCGTCAGGTGGCCGAAGCAGTATAATTCATGGTGATCCTTCAGGTTGGTAAAGGCCCTGTCCCGGCCCGTCAGGGAATAATAGGTGTTCAGGTAGCCGTCCTCCTCCTGGGCGGCGCGGATCAGATCGACGGCCTCCTGGGCCTGCTTTTGCAGCGCCGCGTCCGGCTTCACCATCAGTTGGTAAGCCACCGCTTCCAGCCACTTGTAACCGTCGCTGTCCTGAAACACGAAGCCGTAAAAACCGTCCTCCATGGGCGGCTTTCCTTCCTCGGGGGAGATCACGAAGCCGCAGTTCTGCTGCACGGGGGCGTATCCGCCGCCCACCTTTTTGACGGCGATGGCCCGGGCCGCGGCGCGCATGTTATGCGCCCACCAGCTGGGGGCCGCGCCGGGGATGCGGTCGTTCAGGGCGTCCCACTGGTAGGGGATCACGGCAGTGCGGATCAAGTCCATTTCCCGGCTCCAAAAGGGGTCGGTCACTCGCACGGAGCGCAGGGGGAGCGGGGCGGAAATCGTATCAGACATAGCTGTTTCCTCCTGTATGAATTGTCTTTATTATATCGGACCCAACCGCGTTTTTCAAGTGCGGATAAGCCGCAAAAACCATCCCCTTCGCATGCTTTTCCGACTCCGCGCATAGGCTGGAGGAAGGCGGAGGGGATGGGAATGAAAAAGCAGTCCTTGAAACGGCAGGCGCTGATCACGGGAGCCAGCACGGCGCTGGTGCGGGCCATGGGCTTCGCGCTGCGGCTGTATGTGTCCCGGCTGCTGGGGGCGGAGGCCTTGGGCGTGATGGAGCTGGCGTCCGGGGTACACATGCTGGCGCTGACCCCGGCGGCGGCGGGGCTGCCCCAGGCGGTGAGCCGACTGACGGCAAAGGCCAAGGATCAACAGGGGCGGGAACGGGTGCTGTACGCCGGGCGGCGGCTGGCGCTGGCCATGGGGCTTGTGCTGACCCCGGTGTATCTGGTTCTGTCTCCCTTCCTGGCAAAATGGTTAGGAGATGAACGAACGCTGCCCGCCCTGCTGCTCTTTGCGCCGTGCATGCTCACGGTGGGGCTTTCCAGCGTATATGACGGGTATTTTTTCGGCCAGGGCCGGGCGCTGCCCCCGGCGATCAGCGAAGGGGCGGAGCAGGTTTTGCGCCTTGCGGCGGTGGCGGCGCTGGCAGGGTTGGTGCCGCTGGTGACGCCCGCTTACCGGGCCGCGCTGCCCGCGTTCGCGTCCTCCTTAGGGGAGGCGGCGGGGCTGCTGGTGATTTTGCCGATGGCGGGCCGTATCGCCTCTTTTCGGAATGATCCCACGGAGAAGAACACCCGCAAAGTCCTCCTGCGCCTTTCCCTGCCCCTGCTGCTGAACCGACTGGTGCATACGGGGCTGCGCTCGGCATGCAATGCCGTGATTCCCCTGCGCCTGATCGCCGGGGGGCTGAACAAGGCCGAGGCCATGAGCCGCTTAGGCATGTTAGGCGGCATGGTGATGCCCCTCATGTTCCTGCCCTGTATGGCCTCCGGGGCGCTGTCCGCTGTGGGGGGACCCGCCGTGGCCCGGTGCGGCACAAAAAAGGCAGAAAGCAGGCTGATTCGCCGGCTGCTGCTTTCCGCCCTGGCTGTTGGGGCGGCCTGCGCCGGGGGCCTGTACGCCCTGGCCCCCTTCATTGCCCGTTTTGTTTACCGCCTGCCGGAGCTGACGCCCCTGCTGCAAAAAGCCTGTCCTCTGGCGGTGATCCTGCCCGTCCAGCAGATGGCCGGGGGCCTCATGACGGGCTTAGGCTTGCAGCGGCGGTCCCTGCGCTCCTCTTTGCTGGGCAGCGCCGCCCTGCTGCTGTGTACCTGGCAATGGACGCGGCGCTTTGGCATTATGGGCACGGCCTGGGCCTATATGGCGGGCCACGGGCTGACGCTGTTCTGCGAATTGGTATTCTTGGTTGGGAGGGAAAAACGGAAAGCGGGGGCTTGATTTTTCGCTTTCATTTGGGTATACTATGGTCAGGCAGACCTGCTTAGTCTTTCTGGTCAAGACAGTTGGAGGTGAACCGCATGATGCAAGTAAATATCCTAGAGGCGAAAACGGATTTTTCCAGGCTGATTCGCCTGCTGGAATCCAAGCGGGAGGATTGCATCACCGTTGCGAGAAACGGAAAACCGGTGGCGAAAATCACGCTGGTTCATGAAACGCCCGTTTCCAAACGGATCGGCGCGGCAAAGGGCAAATTCAATTTGAAGGGCGATTTCGACGCCGATAATCGGGAGATTGCGGATATGCTTGCTGGAGGCGCTTTATGAATTTGCTTCTTGATACGCATATCGCGATTTGGGCGCTGAACGACGATCCCGCCTTATCCGCGAAGGCGAGAGAATTGATCCTTGACCCGGACAATACCGTCTATTACAGCACTGTTTCTGTGTGGGAGGTGCTGCTCAAGCATGCCCGGAGGCCGGAAAGCATCCCCTTCAATGAAAAGGATTTTTTCGATGGCTGCAAGGAAGCAGGATTCATTCCCCTTGGCCTCAAGGATAAACATATTCTCGCCGTAAGCACGCTGACCCGTCCCGACGGCTGCAAAGCGCATAACGATCCCTTTGACAGGCTGTTGCTCGCGCAGGCAAAAGTGGAAAACCTTTCGTTTTTGACCCATGACGAACTGATTCCTGATTATCAGGAAAAATGTATCATTCCGGTATGAAGGACAGCGCCTTTTCCTTCCCATAAATCAAGCCCGGCCTGTTTTGCGGCAGGCCGGGCTTGGCGCAGTTTCAAGATGAATTATTTCAGGTAGTACGCATCGTCCGGCGCTTTGCCGCCCACGGAAGCGGGATTGGCGTTGAACAGGATTTCATACAGCGGGGCGGCCTGGGCCTGCATGTCCTCGCCGGACACGAAGACCAGACGGCAGGAGGGCAGGGCCTTTTCGGCCACCTTGGCGGCGGCGATGATGCCCAAATTGGCGATTTCCTGGGCGGCGGCCGCCACGTTTTCATTGGCGTAAGCGATGGAGGCTTCCAGGTCCTTCATGAAGGCTTCCACCAGCTCGGGATGCGCCTCGGCAAATTCCTTCCGCACGATCACCACGCTCATGGAAAGCTGGGCGTCGGCTGTGCCGTTCATCTCAGCGGCGACCGCAAAGGCTTCGGTGATATCCAGAGCCACGCGGAAATCCGGGTTCTTCATCAGCACATTGGTCACCATGGGTTCGGGCAACAGCACCACGTCCGCCAGCCCCTCGATGGCCTTGGAGGCCACGGCGGCATGCTCGGCTTCGGTTTCCAGGGTGGCGTTCACTTTGAAGGTGGAAAGGATGTATTCGGTCACGTATTCCGGGGTGGCGCCCTGCCCGGCGTACAGGATGGTTTTGCCTTCCAGATCCTGCACGCTGTGGATGGTATCGCCCTTTTCCAGCACGTACAGCATGCCCCGGGTGGTGAGGGCCAGGGCCTTCACGCCGCCCTCGGTTTTGTTGTACAGCACAGCGCCCACGTTGATGGGTACGGAGGCGATATCCACCTGGCCGGAAATCACCAGGGCGTTCACCTCGGCGGGAGCCGCCACCAAAGAAAGCTCATAGGCGCCGTCGTTTTCGGTCATCATATGGGCCACGGACATGCCGGTGGGACCTTGCAGGGCGGCCACACGCACCACGGTCTTTTCCGCCGTATTCTCCGCGGTACACACAAAGGGCAGGGACACGACAAGCAGCAGAACAGCTAAGATTTTGAACATGTTTTTCATTGTTTCGTTCCTCCGTCTTTTTCGCGTTTTATTTTTTCGTCATGGCGCTTTTTACCTGCACGCCGGGCACGTTGCCCAATTTGCCGGTGAGCGCGCCCACCTTGATATCATCCCCCCGGATCAGCAAACCAATCACGGCCAGGCCGCGTTCATGATCCGGCACGCCGATGCGGCCGGTGACAATTTCCTGATACTGGGAAATGATCTGGTTCACCCGGGCGGTCTGCCCCAGGTCCTCGATCACGATGCCGATGAAGCCGATGCGTTCTTCCACGTTTTTCGCTTCCTTTCTCCAAAAAGAAAAGCATGACAGCAATGCCATGCGTCCGAATACAGTTTTTGCCTCCTTTCGCTCTCAGGCCCGGACGCGTCCCTGCCCTCAAGGGAAACCTTTTTTCGTCCCGCCCGCTCGCCCGCATGCAACGCACTAAGGTTCGCTTTCGCCGGACAAGGTTATTATACACAAACGGGCCGGTTCAGTCAAGGATGGAATGTAGCCACTTGTCATCCTGGATGGATTTGGGTATAATAAAAGCGGAAGGATAAAACCTTCTTGAACAAACGCGAGGAGCGGAGCATCCTATGAAATTGAACCGGATAAGCTGTTTTATGCTGGCCCTGCTGCTTTTGTTCTCCGGTTTCCCCGTCGCCTTGGGGGCGGAGAAGAGCGAGGCGATGTACGAGGCGCTGGCGGCGTGCGATTTTCATGCCCGCAGGGAGCCGGAGGCCAACTACCGGGTGGTGGAGGTGCCGGAAGGCGCCAGGGTGAAGGTTTTCGGCGAGCAGGACGGCTGGTATTTGATCTGGTATAACAGAGAAATGGGCTGGGTCAAAAAGGAATGGCTGTGGGCCTTCCGTTCCCTGAACGCCGCGAAATACACCATTCCCGGATACGAACCGGAAATCGGCGTGGTCACGCTTCGGGAAACCCAACAGATCAGCACGGAGGATTTCAAGGGCATGGACGCCGCGCCGGGCACCGTCCTGACCGTGTATCAGGCCACCGAAATGGGCTACACGCTGCGGGTATGGTGGGGGGAAGATACGATCGCCCTTTCCGCCGGGGAATGGACGCCCTTTACCCCCTGGCAGGACGCCCAGCCCGGGGATTTGATCGGCGGCTTTACCACGTACTATTCCCAAACGCAGGGTTATCCCATGCAGGCGGAGCGCCAGCACAATATCGCCCTGGGCTGCTCGCTTTTGAACGGGGCGACGGTGCAGCCGGGGGAGCGCTTTTCTTTCAACGCCCTGTGCGGCCCGTACAAACAGACCAAGGGATACAAAAAGGGTCCCAACATCAGCGAGAGCGGCGTCGGCGTGGGCGGCGGCGTGTGCCAGGTGACCACCTCCCTTTATAACGCGGTGCTGGGGCTGCCGCTGCAAATCACGGAATGGTCCCCGCATCGGAGCCGCGGCGTGAGCTATGTACCCATTGCCCGGGACGCCTCCGTATGGGAAAACGGCGATTTCAGATTTTTCAACTATTTGGACTATCCCATCCGCATCTGGGCACAGCCCCAGAACGGCGCGGTCACGGTGCTGATTTACCGGGCGGAAGAAGAATAAACAGCGAAAAAGGAGGACTTCCCCATGATCCCCACCCCCGAAGAAGCCTTTGAGATTTTAAAGGAATACAACAGCGGCGATTTTCATTTGAAGCACGCCCACATCGTGGGCGACTGCATGCGCTGGTTCGCCCAGGAACTGGGCTACGGCGACGAAGCGGATTTCTGGCAGACCGTGGGCATCCTGCACGACCTGGACTTTGAGCAGTTCCCGGAGCAGCATTGCATGAAAAGCCAGGAAATCATGCGGGAAAAGGGCATCGACGAGCGTATCGTTCGGGCCACCGCCAGCCACGGCTACGGCATCACCGTGGATATTAAGCCGGAGCATGAAATGGAGAAGGTGCTGTTCGCCGTGGATGAATTGACCGGCCTGGTGGGCGCCGCCGCCGTGATGCGGCCCTCCGGTTCGGTGAACGACCTGGAAGTGAAGTCCGTGAAAAAGAAATTCAAGGATAAGCGCTTCGCCGCCGGATGCAGCCGCGAGGTGATCCAGCAGGGGGCGGAAATGCTCGGCTGGGATTTGGACACGCTGATCGACAAAACCATCCTGGCCATGCGGGCAAGCAGCGCCGTGGATTAATAGAAATGATGAAAAGGGCGGTTTCGCGTCGGGGCTTCGGCGCGGAGACCGCCTTTTTCCGTGCTTGCAATCCCCGGCTTTTTCCGGTATAATAAAAAACAGAAGGCAACTGTTCAGCCGAGCATAGTTTACCAATATTGTCGGGCAGAGGACTGTAGGGGCGGATAATATGTCAAGTAGTAGATCCTTTACAAATTGTACAAGGTACATCCTTTACAACTTGCAAGAGTTTTCTGAGCAATGTCCACGATGGAAGTTGCGCTGAAAAAACCGATCCTGTTCGTCCCTGAGCTAAAGGCCGGGAATCAGC
>JAFSNT010000168.1 GCA_017443295.1 Clostridia bacterium | reverse complement strand
ATGCAGAAAAATAAATACCGGGCGGTCATGCGTTTCTTGTGTCAGGCCCTTGCGTTTCTGGCAAAAAACAGGTATAATAAATGCATCCGAGATAAGAGAAAGGGGTAGATTACGATGGGCTACAAGGAAGAATACCAGCGCTGGCTGGAAATGTTCGCAAACGACGCGGAAACGGTGGCGGAACTGAAAGGCATTGAAGGCGACGAAAAGGAAATCGAGGATCGGTTTTATACGGAACTGGCGTTTGGCACGGCGGGCCTGCGGGGCGTGCTGGGCATGGGCACCAACCGGATGAACGTGTACAACGTGCGCCGGGCCACCATGGGCGTGGCGAAGTATCTGATCGCCCAGGGTGTGCAGGATCAGGGTGTGGCGATTGCCTACGACAGCCGCATCAAGAGCGACGTGTTCGCCAAGGAAACGGCGCTGACGCTGGCCGCGGCAGGGGTGAAAGCCTATCTGTTCGACGCCCTGCGCCCCGTGCCGGTGCTTTCCTACACCGTGCGGCATCTGGGCTGCGCGGCGGGCGTGGTGATCACCGCCAGCCACAATCCGCCCCAGTACAACGGCTATAAGGTATACGCCGCCGACGGCGCCCAGCTGGGTCCTGAAGCCGCCGACGCCGTGACGGGCTACATCCGCGCCCTCAATTACACCGACTGCCTGCCCATGGACGAGAAGGAAGCCCTCGACAAGGGCCTGCTCAAGATCATCGGCAACAAGGAAGTGGACGACGATTACATCGCCATGATCAAGACCCTGGCTCAGCGTCCTGAATTGCTGGCGGCGAGGGGCAAGGATCTGAACATCGTATACACCCCCCTCCACGGCTCAGGCAACGTGCCCGTGCAGCGCCTGCTGAAGGAATTGGGCGTACACTATACCGTGGTGCCCGAGCAGGAAAAGCCCGACGGGCATTTCCCCACCGTGAAGGCTCCCAACCCCGAAGACCCCAACGCCTTCACCTTAGCCATCCCCCTGGCCCAGAAGGCGGGCGCGACTGTGGTATTCGGCACCGACCCGGACTGCGACCGGCTGGGTGCTGCCGTGCAGGACGGCGAGGGCGTGTTCCATACCCTCACCGGCAACCAGATCGCCTGCCTGATGCTGCATCACATCCTGAGCAGCAAGAAGGAGAAGGGCACGCTGCCCGCGAACGGCGCGGCGGTGAAATCCGTGGTGTCCACCGAAATGGCCCGGGCCATCTGCGATGATTACGGCGTGAAGCTGTATGAAGTGCTGACCGGCTTCAAGTTCATCGGCGAAAAGATCCAGCAGTTCCAGGAGACCGGCAGCCACACCTTCCTGTTCGGCTTTGAAGAAAGCTACGGCTACCTGTCCGGCACCCAGGTGCGCGACAAGGACGGCGTGAACGCCTCCCTCCTGCTGTGCGAAGCGGTGTGCGCCGCCGCCGAACGGGGCGAAACCCTGTACGACACTTTGCAGAAGCTGTACAAAAAATACGGCTATTTCAAGGAAAAGAGCATTTCCGTCACCCTGCCCGGCAAGGACGGCGTGACCAAGATCGCGGGCATCATGTCCTCCATCCGGGAGAACCCGCCCAAGGAAGTGGCGGGCCTCAAGGTGCTGGGCATCCGGGACTTCAAAACCGGCCTGCGCGTAGCGAACGGCAAGGAAGAAAAGCTGGATTATCCCAAATCCAACGTACTGTACTACGAGATCGAGGGCGGCAACTGGCTCTGCATCCGGCCCAGCGGCACAGAACCCAAGATCAAGCTGTACGTGGCCTCCCGCGCCGATTCTCAGGCCGCCGTGGACGAACTGAACGACAAAATGGCCGCCGAGGCCCAGGAATGGATGAAATAACGTTTGCCTTCGTATCAAGGAAACCGGGCTTTGCATGTCAAGGCCCGGTTTTTTAGTGCGCCCGGCGGCGCACGTTTCTAAAGGGTGAGAGACCGGAATCCGCCCGGCAGCGGGAAGGATATAGCCGAAGGCAAGGGTGTCCGCCGTGAGGCGGAATCTGAAGGAAGCCGGATGTGGGAGCGGACTAACCACGGGCAAACCTCTGGCCTGACGAACAGAAACCACATAAAAGGTCACTTATGCGGGTAATGCGCCTCGGCAGGGAAAGAAACGATAACAGTGCCGTGATGCTGAACGTGAAATACTGGGTAGAAACTGCAAAAAGGGAAGATCAGCCATGCCGTGAACGAAAAACAAAACAGCAAGTCCTATGATCGTTATTGCCGTCTTTTCCCTTGACTTGCAACGGTATCTATCCTGGCTTTCAGTAGCTCTTTGTCCCCAAATGCATCAAATGACAAAAATGCCTTCCGCTTTTGCATTCAGATCATCAAATGCTCCATTCTGCGCTGGAAGTTTGGAGTTGCGCCATGCGGCGGAAAAGACCGTCGATTTTCTTCATCAGTTCGGCGGGGTTTCCTGTTTCTGCGATCTTTCCATCGGATAATACCACGATCTTGTCCGCTCCGCTGACGGTGCGCATCCGATGGGCGATCACGATCACCGTCTTGTTCTGAATCAGCCGGGAGAGCGCTTCCTGAATGGCGGTTTCATTCTCCACGTCCAGGCTGGCGCTGGCTTCATCCAGCAGGATGATCGGCGCGTCCTTCAGGAAGGCCCGGGCAATGGAAATGCGCTGGCGCTCGCCTCCGGACAGCTCGCTGCCATTTTCGCCGATCATCGTTGCATATCCCTGGGGCAGCTTCAGCGCGAATTCATCGCAGTTGGCCAGCCTTGCCGCCGCCAGCACTTCTTCATCCGAGGCGTCCTTTTTCCCGACGCGGATGTTCTCTAAGATGCTGTTGTTGAACAGCGTCACATCCTGGAACACGATGGAATAAACGCCCAGCAGGGTTTCGGGATCAATGCGGGAAATATCCTGCCCACCCACCGTGATCCGGCCTTTGGTGACGTCCCAGAACCGCGCAGCCAGGCGCGAGACGGTGGTCTTTCCGCCGCCTGACGGGCCGACCAGCGCCGTGACCTCGCCCTGCTTCGCGGTAAAGGTCACATCTCTCAGAACGGTTTTATCCTGATCGTAGGAAAACCCGACGTTTTCAAAGCAGATGTCATATCCCGCCGGATGGAAGTCCATCGTTCCGGTCTGCGCCGGATGCTCCGTGATTTCGTTCATCCGCTCTACGGGAACGGTCAGCAGGTTTATCATGCCTAAATTGATCAGGTTACCGCTCATGGGTTCATACAGCCGGGAGGCCACCAGCAGGAAGGAAAAAAACTCCATTACACTCAACCGGCCTTGCAGGAGCATGGCGCTGCCAACCACAGCGACTGTGCCGATGCCGATTTTCAGGATCAGCTGAGCCGAAACGATGAAGGCCGCCTGGCCCAGCTCCGCGCCGATGGCTTTCTTTTCCACGTCATCGATTTTGCTGTCTAATTCCTTCAAATAAGCATCCTCCGCGTTGCAGCTTTTCAAATCGCGGGAGGTCTCGATGAATTCCTGCACAGCGTCGTTCAGCCGCACCTTGGATTGGGACTGCCTTCGGATGAAGTGTGCCTGCACCTTTCGGGAGGCCGCCACGATGAAGATGGCGATGGGGATCGGCCATACGGCGGCAAGAGCCATTTCCCATTTGTAGAAGAACAGGCCGATGCAGATCAGCACCGTGGAAATGAGGCTCCCGTAGAATTGCGGGATCTGGTGGGAGGAGGCGTGCTCCAGGGTTTCGGCGTCTGCCATGATGGTGCCGGTCAGATCCGCCAGGTCTTTTTTTCCGAAAAAGGACAGCGGCAGCTTCCGCAGCTTTTCCGCCAGGGAGATACGGCGCTTGCCGGAT
>JAFSNT010000167.1 GCA_017443295.1 Clostridia bacterium | reverse complement strand
TGTACGTTGCCGATGCGCCCCGCGCCGACGATGCCGATGCTTAGCTTGTTCATGGTTAGTCTCTCCTTTGATAAGATGTTTTTTATAGCAATGCGAGGTAGGAGGTAGGAAGTAGGAGGTAGGAAGTAGGAGGTAGGAGGTTTTATTTTGTTGCAAATAGAACGGAAATGAGAGGTAAACAACGCCGAATCCAGCAAGATAAACCTCCTACTTCCTACCTCCTACCTCCTACCTTATTTTACAGGGAGCCGTCCCAGGTGGACACCTGTTCCTTCTTCATTTCTTCCTCGTCGAACCAGCGGACGGTGACGGTCTTGCTTTCGGTATAGAAGCGGAAGGCGTCTTTGCCGTGGCAGTGGAGGTCGCCGAAGAAGGAATTTTTGTGGCCGGAGAAGGGGAACACGCCCATGGGCACGGGGATGCCCACGTTCACGCCCACCATGCCGCCATCCGTGCGGCGGGCGAACTCACGGGCGTAATAGCCGCTCTGGGTGAAGATCACGGAGCCGTTGGCGAAGGGGTTGCGGTTCATCATCTGAATGCCCTCTTCAAAATCCTTCACCCGTTTGACGCACAGCACCGGGCCGAAGATTTCCCGGGTGCCAACGGTCATGTCTTCCGTCACGTGGTCAAAAATGGTATGGCCGATGTAGTAGCCGTCCTCGTAGCCTTCCACCTTGATGTCCCGGCCGTCCAAAATCAGCTCGGCGCCCTCGTCGATGCCCTTCTGGATCCAATCGAGAATGAATTTCTGGTGGCCCTTGCTGCCCACGGGGCCAAGCTTGCTGGTCTTATCGTAGGCGGGGCCCACCTTCTGCTGCTTGCACAGGCGCACGATCTCGGCCACCAGCTTGTCGGCGATGGATTCCTGCACCACGATCACGGGCAGGGCCATGCACCTTTCGCCCGCGCAGCCGAAGGAGGAATTCATGATGCCCGCGGCGGTGCGGGTAATGGGCGCGTCCTCTAAAACCAAAGCGTGGTTCTTGGCTTCGCACAGGCACTGCACCCGCTTGCCGTGGGCGGCGGCGGTGGCGTACACGTGCTGGCCCACGGAGGTGGAGCCGACGAAGGTAATGCCCCGCACGTCGGGATGGGTCAGGAAGGTTTCAGCCTCGTTCCGGGAGGAGGGCACCACGTTGAAAATGCCGTCGGGAACGCCGGCTTCCTTGTATAATTCAGCAAATTTCAGGCTGGTCATGGGGGTGGTGGAGGCGGGCTTTAATACGAACGCGTTGCCGCACACGATGCAAAGCGGGGCCATCCAGCCCACGGGGATCATGGCGGGGAAGTTCCAAGGCGCGATGCCCGCGAACACGCCGATGGGTTCCCGGTACAGGGTGGTGTCGTACCCGGTGGAGGTGTTCATGAGGCTTTCGCCCATGAGCAGGCTGGGCGCGGAGCAGGCCAGTTCCGTCATTTCCAGGGCCTTGCCCACGTCGCCCGCGGCCTCTGACCAGCACTTGCCGTTTTCCGTAGCGCACAGCAGGGTCAGTTCGTCCATGTGTTCTTCGATGAGGTTGCGCAGCTTCATCATGATGGCGGCGCGCTTGCGCACGGGGGTCTCCTTCCAGGCGGGGAAGGCGGCTTTTGCGGCGGCGATGGCCTGTTCCACTTCCTCCTGGGTGCAGCAGGGCACCTTGGCGATCTGCTTTCCGGTGGAGGGGTCG
>JAFSNT010000166.1 GCA_017443295.1 Clostridia bacterium | reverse complement strand
AGGTAAGCGGCCAGCTCGTCCTGGTTGCGGAAAGCCACGCCGTTCAGGCGGGTAAGCATCTTGTTCTTCTGGTCGTTCTTCCAGTACGCGCCGGAAAGAGACATGAGCTTGAAGGCCTTCAGGGCCTTGGTATAGGTCAGGTGCGGGCCCACGCACATGTCGATATATTCGCCCTGCTGGTAGAAAGTGATTACGGCGTCGGGGGCCAGGTCGGCGATGTGCTCCACCTTGTAGATTTCGCCGCGCTCCTGCATGAGCTTCACCGCCTCGTCACGGGGCAGGGGATAGACCTTGAAGGGCAGGTTTTCCTTCACGATCTTCTGCATTTCCTTCTCGATGGCGGGCAGGTCTTCGTCGGAGAGCTTCACGTCGCCTAAGTCGATGTCGTAATGGAAGCCCTTTTCGGTGGCGGGGCCGTAGGCGAAGTGGGCGCCCGGATACAGGCGCTTCACGGCCTGGGCCATGATGTGGGCCGCGCTGTGGCGCAGCACCTCCAGCTCCAGTTCCTCAGGGCATTCGGCCGCGTGGCCGTCGTTGTAGATGATCTTCATGTTGACAGTCCTCCTTTTGTTGTTGGGAGGGCATATGAAAACGCCCGTCCCGTCATGTGAAATGAAGGGACGAGCGTGAAAATGCTTTTCTTCGCCCGCGGTTCCACCCTTGTTGCCTGCGCTTGGCAGACCCCTTGATGAACGCGCGATATCGGGCGCTGGCCGCCGCCGGTCGGGAGGTGGTATTTCCTTTGCGTCCTTACGCGCTTGCACCGTCCGCGCGCTCTCTGAAAGGCCGGGAAAAGAAAACATGTTCTCCGTCATTCCGGGGATGGCGTTATTATACCCCCGAAGAAATGGGAAGTCAAGCGCGATTTTGCGGGTTTTTGCCAAAAACCTGTCACGCTGTCTCGCTGGCTAAATTATCAAACAGGGTAAATTCGCCCAAGAACGCCAGCTTCACCGTACCCAGGGGGCCGTTTCTTTGCTTGGCCACGATGACCTCGGCGATGTTATCCGGCTGGGCGTCGGGGTCGTTGCGCTTATAGTAGGCTTCCCGGTGCAGGAACATGACCACGTCGGCGTCCTGCTCGATGGAGCCGGAATCGCGCAGGTCGGAAAGCATGGGCCGCAGGCTGTTGCCGCCGCGCTTTTCGTTGGCGCGGGAAAGCTGGGCGCAGGCAACCAGAGGAACCTTCAATTCCTGGGCAATGGCTTTCAGGCTGCGGGAGATTTCGCTCACTTCCACCTGACGGCTTTCCGCCTTGCTGTCGGAACCCATCAATTGCAGGTAGTCCACAATGATCATATCCAGCCCGTGATCCATCATGAGCCGGCGGCAGCGGGAACGCAGCTGTCCCGGCGTCAGGCCGGAAGTATCGTCGATATACATTTCACTGGCCGCCAGCGGGGCCAGCACCCGGGCCAGCTTCATCCAGTCCTCGTCACGCAGCAGGCCCTTGCGCACCAATTGCATGTTCACCCGCGCTTCGCCGCACAAAATACGCATGGCGATCTGCTCCCGGGGCATTTCCAGGGAGAACACCGCCACCTTTTTACCCTTTCGGACGGCGTTGGTGGCCATGTTGATAGCGAAGGATGTTTTGCCCATGGAAGGCCGCGCGCCCACCAGCACCAATTCACCGCCGTGCAGGCCGGTGAGCAGGCTGTCCAGGCCGTAAAAGCCCGTGGGCACGCCGGACACGCCGCCCTTTAAACGGGCCAGTTCTTCCATTTGCTCATAGGTATTGGTGAGTACGTCCCGGATGTGCTTGAGTTCGTCTCCCCCGTCCCGGCGCATGACGATATCGAAAATCTTCTTTTCCGCCAGGGACAGCACCTGGGGCAATTCCTGCTCCTGGGCGTAGCTTGCCTGGGAAATTTCACCGGATGCGGCAATAAGCCGCCGCAGGGTGGATTTTTCCGATACGATGCGGATATAATCCTTCACGTTTACGGTGGTGGGCACGAACTGGGTCAGCTCGATCAGGTATTCGATGCCGCCCACCCCCGGCAGGGTGCCCCGGCGGGAAAGCTCGGTGTTCATGGTGACCAAATCCACCGCCATGTGGCTTAAGGTCAGCGCCTTGGCCCCGTCGAAGATTTCCCGATGCGCGGGCACGTAAAAATCATCGGCCGAGAGCATTTCCAAGGCCGAGGATACCGCGCCGCCGCTTTGCAGCATAGCGCCTAAAACGGACCGCTCCGCTTCGGTGCTGTGGGGCGGAACGGCGGAAAAGGATGAGGCAGGAGCATCCATGCGCGCCTACACCTCTTTCTTGCTTAGAGTTGAGAGTTGAGAGTGGAGAGTTGAGATTTTTTTGCTTGCAAACGCGAAAACTGAATGGATTCAAATTCCCGATCTCAACTCTCAACTCTCCGCTCTCAATTCTTTCGCTGAACTACGTGGCACTTTATTTCTATCGTCAGGCTGCTTTACTTTTCCCCGCCCGTGACGCGCACGGTCATTTTGGCGCTGATTTCCGGGTACAGCTTTACCACCACTTCGGTTTCGCACACGGTACGGATGGGTTCGGCCAGCTCGATCTTGCGCTTGTCCACTTCCACGCCGTGCTGCTCGCTGAGCGCCTGGGCGATTTCCGCGCCGGTGACGGAGCCGTACAGCCTGCCCTGAGCGCCGCACTTGGCCACCACGGTGATCACCTTGCCGCGCAGGGAAGCAGCCTTCTTTTCGGCGGCCAAACGGCGTTCCGTCTCCCGGGCGCGCTCGGCGGCCTGCTTCTTTTCCAGCTCCTTGGCCGCGCCGGGGGTGGCGTCCATGGCCAGCTTCCGGGGGAAAAGGAAATTGCGGGCGTAACCGTCGCTGACGTTGACGATCTCCTGCTTTTTGCCCACGCCCTTCACATCGGATAATAAAATAACCTTCATGCCAAAAAATCCTCCTTTGGTTCCGGGGGCTTGCGCAGCCCGCGGAAATTATTGATCTGATCAAACAGCCCGGCGATCATGGGGATGGCGGTGCCGGACAGCAGCAGCGGCACCAGCACACGCCAGAAGCGGCGGGTGCCCCGCTTCTTTTGCAGGAAGTTCACCACCGCCAGCCCCTGGACGGTAAAGATGGCGGAGGCCGCGCCGTAAAGCAGCACGCCCGCCGTCTCCAGGGCGGGTGTATCGCTGGTCCGCAGCACGTAGCCCGCCGCCAGCGCCACGCCCACCTGCCAGCCCATGCCCCGGGGAATTTGCCATTGATTGAAGGGCGGCATGCCCAAATCGGGGAAGTTCACGGGCCGCTTTCGGTCGCCCTCCGCTTCTTCGGTGACGGGATCGTTCCGCAGGAATTCCCGTTTTTCCTCCGCCAGGAACCCAAACCGCAGGGACAGAAGCAGGCAGGCCGTGCCGCCCGTAATGCTCTGGCTCACGATCAGGTGGGGGGCCATGCCGCGCATGAGGGACGTGATCAGGCTGCGCACGGAGAGCAGCATATCCGCCCGGGCAGCGTCGGAAAGGGCGTATCCCCCCGCCACCTGCATCAGGGCGCTGCCCGCCAGATCGCTTTTCAGGTCGATCATGCCCATGGAATACAGCTGGTACAGCATCAAATCGCCCATGTCCCAGCTTTCCAGGAAGGAGGCCACCGCGTTGCCCGCGCCGATGTACAAATCTCCCCCCGCCATGCCCCGGGCCAGCAGGAACACACAGGTGAGTGATCCCGCGTGGACGGCGATCATGGCGAGCAGGCTTTTCCAGAAAGGAATTTCAAAGCGCATCACGATCAGGAAAGCGGCGAACACGGGCACCAGGTACAGCGCCGCCAGGGCCATTCCCTGAGGGCCGGTGAGGGCCGCCATGCAGGCCATGGCCGCCGCAAGCCCCGCCAGGGCCGACGCCAGGCCGCACACCGTCGTCACCAGGCACAGGGCGGCGGGCAGCAGGTACAGGATCAAAAGCGAAGCGTACAGGGCGGGCAGCGGCCCCAAAATGCGCTGCCCCGGCAGCATAAAAAACAAAAACGGCAGGGCGACCAAGAGCGCGCCCGTCACGCAGGCTTTTACAGAACGAACAAAGGGAAGCTGTTTTTCCATACACGCTCCTTTTTACGCGCGGACGCATCCGGCAAAAATGCGCAGTCTTTTCCATGCAATATTTTACTTTTTCGCGCCGGTTTTGTCAATCAGAAAAGGCGGCGTCCATTTCAAGCACCGTCAAAAAGTCAAAAAAAGTACCGGATTTTCCAGTTTTCCATTTGACAGAACGGGACAGATTTGGTATGATGTAGAAAAAAGAACGAACAACCGAAGCATGAAAGGAAGGAACGCAATGGCCATTCAGCTTTTTAAGTATCCCACCAACAATTCCAGCCTGAGCCTGCGCGTGGCCCGGGGCCATTTCGCCACCAGCCACAGCCACATCAATTATTATATCGACCTGACCATGACCAAGCACCGCCTGTCCGAGGCCCGGGAAGCCGCCGTGGAGCTGGCGGGGCACTTTAAGCCCTCCACCATCATCGACACCATCCTGTGCTTAGACGGCACGGAGGTGGTGGGCGCGTGCATGGCCAGCGAGCTGACCCGGGCGGGCTTCATGAATATGAACGCCCACCGCACCATTTACGTGGTCACGCCCGAGCATACCAGCGGCAGCCAATTGCTGTTCCGGGACAATTCCGCCCCCATGATCGTGGGCAAACACGTGCTGGTGCTGGCCGCCTCCGTCACCACGGGCTACACCGCCCAGGCCGCCATTGACGCCATCCGCTATTATAGCGGCATCCCGGTGGGCATCTGCGCTATTTTCGCCTGCGTGGACGAATGCGAGGGCTTCCCCATCGAAGCCATTTTCAACGCCAAGGATACGCTGGTGGATTACCAAAGCACCAGCAGCCACGACTGCCCCCTGTGCAAAGCGGGCTATAAGCTGGACGCCATGGTGAACGCCTACGGCATTTCCAGCTTCTAAAATGAGGTCAGAATGGAAGAAAAACTCATTGCCCTCACCTTTGACGACGGCCCCAACACGGAAATCACGCCCCAGGTGCTGGATTTGCTTTCGGAGTACGGCATCACCGCCTCCTTTTTCCTGATTGCCAACAACATCACCCCGGAATCGGCCAAAATGGCCCGCCGGGCGTGGGACATGGGCTGCACCATTGAAAACCATTCCGTCACCCACCGGTTCATGGCGAAAATGGAGCCGGAGGAAATTCGCCGGGAAATCGACGTGTGTTCGGAAAAGATCGCGGAAATCACCGGGGAAATGCCCAAGTTTTTCCGCCCGCCCTATATCGACATAAGCCCCACCCTGTTTGAAACGGTTGACCTCACCTTCATCTGCGGCGTGGGCTGCAGGGACTGGGAGCCGGAGGTGCCCGCCGAGGAAAGAACCCGCATCCTGCTTTCCTCCCTCAAGGACGGCGATTTGGTGCTGCTCCACGATATGACGGGCAATATCGAAACGGTGAAGGCCCTGCGCACGGTGATCCCCACCCTGCTGGACCGGGGCTTCCGCTTCACCACCTGCGGAAATCTGTTCAAGGAAAAAGGCGTCTCCCCCGTTCGGGGCCGCCTCTATTCCAATGTGCTGCAAAGGTCGGATCGTGTATAGCCCCCGAAATCGAACCTTCCTTCAGCCGGGGGCTTGACTTTTTTCTCAATCATCGGTATACTAATCCTCGGTTTCCGTTCCCTGGAGGTGTATCGAAGTGGTCATAACGGCCCTGACTCGAAATCATGTCCTCCATGTGGAACACCCTCTGGCGCAACCCCTTATTTTTCAAGGTTTCCAGCCCATTTAGTGGGTTAGAATCTCTCGCTTTCTCTCCTGTTTTTCTCTCCAATTTCCGGGGTGAAAATCAGGGTGAAAATGCTTGGAGCAGTATCGAAGTGGTCATAACGGCCCCGACTCGAAATCGGGTAAACCGGCGAAAAACCGGTCCGTGGGTTCGACTCCCACCTGCTCCGCTCCCCGCCTGAAAGTTTTTTCAGGCGGGTTTTTGTTTAGAGAACCCAGTTAGCAGCCGTCAGTCAGGAATTTTAGCAGCCTCGTTTTCTTTCACTCCCAACCCCGCCAGCATCGCTTCCGCAGAGGAAACCTTCGATTGGAAGTCCAGGTGCGCGTAGATGTTCGCCGTTGTGGAGAAGTCACTATGCCCCAGCCACTCCTGAATCTGTTTCATCGGCACGCCATTCGCCAGAAGAACCGAGGCACAGCTATGACGGAGGTCATGAAATCTAATCACCCGCATCCCTTTTCGCTTCAAAAAACCTGGGAAAGCGTTGGTAATGTAGGATGGACTGGTGCGGACTCCAAGCTGATTGACGCAAACATAATCCAGAAAATCCGTGCAGTACGCTTTTCCGCAAAGCCGTCTGAATTCATTCTGCTCAGCCTGTTTTCTAAGAAGAAGCTCCTTAAATGCAGGCACCAGCGGCAGCGTTCTAAGGCTGGATTTTGTCTTGGTGGTATCAGAAGCCAGGTCGATTTCCTTCCCATCCACTTCTATTGCCGCGACTGTGTGGTTGATCGTCAGAGTGTTGCTCTCAAAGTCAATAGCGCTCCACCGCAATCCGATACACTCGCTTCTCCGCAGTCCATAGAAAGTGGCCAGCTTTACCGGAATCTCTAGTTCCGTTCCCTCTACCAGATCAAACAGCTTATTGATCTCCTCGCTGTCATAGAAACTGGGGGTAAAGGCATTCTTCTTGGGACGATCCACTTTGTCCGCCGGATTGACGGGAATCATATCCGTCTTCACAGCGTATTTCAGTGCTTTGTGAATGATGGCATGATAGTGAATGACCGTGTTGGGCGAAACCCGTTCCAACTGCTGCAAGTAGAATTCCTGAATGTCGCTTGCCTGTAACCCGATCAGGGTGAATCCTTTTTCCTCAAAGTAGGGGCGGATCGGTTTATTCAGCAACTGACAGTAGGAAGCATAGGTCGCCGGTTTGACTGTCGTCTTCGCAATTTTGATCCACCTGTCAAGAAAGTGTACGAAGGAAATATCCACATCCGCGGGCATTTCCTGATCGTCCTCCTGAACAGGCGGCACAAACTTTCGGCGAATCTCCGTCAGCATCGCTTCCGCCCGTTTCTTGTTGCCCTTGACAGCTAAGCCAGTGGGAACCCATTTGGTACAGCGTTTTCCGTTCTTGTCCTTGTAGCTGAGAACCGCATAGAACAGTCCTCCTTTTTCTTGCAGATGTCCTGCTACCATAATTATCCTCCTTCCGATTAAGCAGGCATCCCCTTGCTGATTGGCAAGGATAGAATACAACATTATTAGAATGGATGCAATGATGCCGATCAGTTCTTTACCGTTATCATTTTCAAATAGGACAGGACATGGATTTTGGGTATCCGGTATGTTCGCCCTACTTTCATGGCTGTGATTGCTCCTTGTTTCAGTAGCTTGTACCCTGTTTTGCTGCTGATTCCAAGGATTTCGCTCATCTGGTCTATGTTCATTACATCAGGATAATCTTTTATTCTGACATTATTTGTGTGTTTTTCTATCATTATTGAACGCTCCTCTAATAAAATTAAGCAGCTATTCTCTATGTTACTATGTGTTAAGCCAGCATCAGGCGTACCGCAATACGCCCGATGCTGGCCGACGTATGTAAATTGATTATTTCAAATAGCGTTCATGTAATGTGCTTCGTTTCATAAATACTTGCAGGCAGCGGCTGGCACACCGCAGCATAGCCCCACCATGCCGATGCTTTCCCACGGCTGTCGCACACGGTCGGGTCTCCCTCCTTCCGGGAGGGCCTTGTCGTTAGGAAGTCTCATTATCTTCACTGTGGCTTGAATTGCTTCTCCTGCCAAGCAAAGCAATTGAAAAACATAAACCCCATAATTATATAGGGACATATGATTTCTCCCGCCATCGTGATAGGTGTTCCTGCAAGTATCTGGTATTCAGTTTTCAAGATTCAAAGCAAAAATGGCGTTTATATGATATAGTCTTTTCCAAGACGTTTTACTTCAAGAAGCAAACGTATGATTTGCTCCATGATTATAGCGTCGTATCCCTCAATCCAAATGTTTCTTTTCTTAATGGCGTCTCGCATTTGCATCAACATAACCGCGTGCTTAGCGAAAACCGATTGAGATTGAAGGAGAGCCAGACGATATCCACCATTTCGGCCAGGCCGGGATTCAATATGGAAGTAGTTCTCCAAACTATCAATATCAGCCCGTATTGTGCTTTTTCTGCCAGCATCTACCAGCGAAACCAGCGCATCGAGTGTAATAAAGTCAGTTTGTCGGGACAGTATGACGATTATCCTGAACCGACGTTCATCAATCGTCATACCAGACACCCTCCTCTCCCACTTGATCCTGCCACTTTCTATTGTACACTTCAATGTGCCAACTCGAATGACACATATCCTATTTCCAAAAATTTTTTTCCATAACGTCCTCCGATGCTCTTTTGTGGCTTTTTGCAAACGGCATTCCAAATGTCGGGGAACGTATGTGGACACTGTTTTCTTTTTCCTGGAGCATTACTTTCCAGATAAGAACATAAACAACCTTTCTATGTTTTTTATTGTATGAATGTAAAATATTTGACGTTATTTGTCGAAATAAAAAATGCAGATGAACGATTGTCCATCTGCATCCACAACGCCCATTTTTTATTCTATTTCTTTCTCGATTCCTCGCATGTTGAATTATGCTGAATTTTGTCAATAATAAAAGTGCAGGTAGCCTTTCGACTATCTGCACATACTGTTGAACGAATGAGATTTGGTGCAAACGGGCAGTTTGCCAAACCCGAATCAAATGCTTTTGTATCAAGTTCCTTATGATCCTTTTCCGATAGTAGGTAGGGGTTTTTGTGAAAACCTACCCTTGCGCGTTGTTTTCATGCCTTTGTCTGTGCCTCTTCACTGCTGGCATGGGTGTTCTTTTTGTTCTATTCAGTTATTATCGTCCTTATCACATAACCCATTTCTCTATCAGCTCATTTAATTTTTGGGGATTTTTTTCTTAAGAGTATAGAAAACCATCACTCGTGCATTTTGGGGCAAAAAATCGAATTAATGAACGGTTCCCAGGTTCCCATGGTTTCCATTATATTAAACGAACGAAAACTATGATTTGTTACACGTTTTTTACAATTTTTTTAAAATTTTTGAACATCCCCCGTTCTATCGTTATTGTGCATTGTCAAATGATCCCGCGCCTATGTGACACAAACACCCAGGCTAAGCTGACCAAGGCGGCGCACAATACCACGGACGACGACGTCTGCGACGTGGAGTACAATTTCGCGTTTGACGGCGCGGGACGGCCCACCACGGTGCAGGTGGGCAGCCAGACCCTGT
>JAFSNT010000165.1 GCA_017443295.1 Clostridia bacterium | reverse complement strand
TTCCACTTTTCACTTTCCATTTGAAAGCCTCCTTTCATGGTTCGGCGGAACAGATACAATAGAAGTTAGAACGGGGGATGGAAACGATGATCAAGCAGACGCTGGATTTATCGGGCGTAACACCCTTCAACCGCACCCAGATTGAGCATCTGGTGCATACCGCGGGAGAATTCGCGTCCCGCATCATTTTCGAGCATCGAAACCGCACCATCAACGGCAAGTCCATGTTGGGCATCCTGTCCTTAGGCATGACCGAGCATGAGCCTGTGACCATGATCGTGGAGGGCGAGGACGAGGAAAAGGCCTTCGAGGCCATGAAAACCCTGCTGGAAAACGGAGTGGCCCCGCCTAAGGGCACGGCGGACGCGGAACAGCTGATGCAGGTCATCAAGGATCGGTATCAGACGATTTTGCAGGACAACCTGGTGGGCATTTATCTTCACGGCTCCCTGGCGGCGGGCTGCTTCCAGTGGGAGCGCAGCGACATCGACTTCCTGGTGGTGGTTCACCGGCCCCTGTCGGTGGAAAAGAAGATCGCCCTGGTGGAAACGCTGTACAGCCTGTCTTCCGACGCGCCGCCCGCGGGCTTTGAAATGAGCGTGATCCTGGAAAAGTACTGCCGCAGCATCCCCTATCCCATTCCCTACGAATTGCACTATTCCAACCGCTGGAAGCGGGATTACCAACGGGATCCCCGGGGCTTTTGCAGCGGCTCCAACGGGGTGGACCCCGACCTGACGGCCCATATCCTGAACCTGTACGCCCACGGCGCGGCGATCCACGGCCCCGCCGTTCCTCGTGTGTTCGATCAGGTGAAACGGGAAGACGCCCTCCGCGCCATCCGTTACGACGTGGAGGACGCGGAAGGGCATCTGCATGACAACCCGGTATATTTCGTTTTGAATCTGGCCCGGGCGGTGGCCTACTGCCGCAAGGGCAAGGTGCTGAGCAAAAAGGAAGGCGGCGAATGGGCCCTGCGCCGCATGCCCACCGAACACCAGCGGGTGATCCAGGCCGCCCTGAACGCCTATGAAACGGGCCTGGGCATGAGCTACGACGCGGGCCAGGCGGAGGATTTCTGCTACGACGCGCTGGAGGAAATCAGAAAAGCGGAATAAGAAAAATCAAATAACTCGAACAAAGCCGGCAGCGCGGTTTTCCCAACGCTGCCGGCTGTTTATTTCTCTGGCGGCCCCAGGGATTCCGTGGAAAGCCACAGATCAAATCGGTTCCGGCGCGATCAGCGCTTTCAGCGCGTCTTCCCGGTAAATCTCCGGCGTGATGATAAAAGGATTGGTCAGCGGCCCGTCGAACGCCGGAACCAGGACCGCGCTGACGACGGCCAACTGTTCGGGATACGCGGTAAAAAGCACGGCCACGCTCCAGTTTCCCTCATATGCCAAAATGACCATCACGCTTTCGGTCAGTGCTTCCGACAGTTGGCAAGCGGTGGAATAGGTGAGCGCGCTGCACAGGGCCAGCGTTTCATATCCTGCTTTTTCGATCAGCAGCATAGGCGCGGCGGAGTACGTGCGCCGGAGGGCAAAGTCCCGCACATCCTCGTCTGTACTGACGCCCATCTGACTGACGATTGTCAGGGAAATCAGGCTGTCCCGAAAGCCGTAAATCCGCATGGCAGTGGGCTGGGAATAATCCTGAAGCCGGATTTCCTCCAGGATATCCCGCATAGATTCGGACGGCTCGCTGAGCATCGAATGGATATAGCCGTCCGAACGGGCGAGCTTGCCCGCTATCACAGCGCATTCTAAGCTTTTTTCATACAGCCACCGATCCCGTTCGGCGTTTTTTTCCGCCAGGGCGGGCGCGCACAGCGCAAAGACAACCGCCAGAGTCAACGTAAGGGACAGGATTTTTTTCATCCGGATTTTTCCACCCTTCATTCCAGTCTGTTCCATAATATAAAACGAATGAAAAGCCGGATTTGTAACCTTCTGTTGGAAATAAACCGAAAAAATCAGGCGGCAGTCCCAATTTTCCAGGATTGCCGCCCGAGTTTCCTATGGCTTTTTTAGATCAGCACCCGATCCAGCAAGGCCGCGCCGATGATGCCCGCGTCGTTGCCCAAAGCGGCGGGAATGATGGCCGCGCCGCCGATCACGTCGTAGCTGAAGGTGGTGCGCTTCACTTCTTCCCGCAGGGGATCGAACAGCAGGTCGCCCGCGCCGCTGACGCCGCCGCCGATGACCACGATTTCGGGGCGCAGGATGGTGGTCAGGCTGCCGATGCCGATGGCCAGGGTGTGAATGTATTTTTCCAAAATGCTCTTGGCGTAGCGGTCGTCCTGACGCACCGCGTCAAACAGCATTCTGGCGTTGCCCTTGCCGTCGTTTTCGGCGATCATATCCTGGAGGATGAGGGACTTTTTGCAGGCGGTGATTTCCCGGATGATGGCGGTGGCGGAGCAGTAGGCTTCTAAGCACCCATGCAGGCCGCAGGAGCAGACCACGCCGTCCTGCTGCACGATCATGTGGCCCGGCTCGAAGCCGCAGCCGTTGCCGCCCCGGTACAGGCGGCCCTGGTAAATGAAGCCGCCGCCCACGCCGGTGCCTAAGGTGAGCATCAGCATGCTCTGGCAGCCCTGGCCCGCGCCCTGGAAGAATTCGCCCACGGCGGCGGAATCGGCGTCGTTGGCGATGAAGATGGGAATGTTGCCCAAATGCTTTTTCAGCTCGCCCCGCAGATCCTTGTTTTTCCAGCCTAAGTTGTTGGCGTGGATCACAATGTCGCTCACGGGTTTTAAGCTGCTGGGCACGCCGAAGCCCACGATGCCCACGTCGCCCATGCTCAGAATGCCTTCGGACAGCACGGCGATGGTTTCTTCAAAGGTCAGGCTCTTATCGGTGGGGATCACCTTGCGCTCGATGATTTCATTCTGCTCGGTCACTACGCCGAGCTTCGCGGTGGTGCCGCCCAAATCCACGCCGATTCTTTTGCTCATGTTGTACCTCCCTGCGCGTCATTATGGATAAAGAATGTTACAGTATCGGATTGATGATGCTATTGTACCAGATCATGGCGGGAAAAGCAAGAAAACTCCCCATATTTTATAAAAGGGGAAAACGACGTATCCCTTCCTGGAAAGACGATCAATAAAATGACTTTGCTGAAGGCATCGGATTCCTCTTTTTGGCTTTCTTGGAAGGGGGTCTGTGGGAAACCATTCTTTGGCCTCCAAAGAATGGTTTCCCCCAGTTGTCGTCAAACGAGCAGCTCCACGGCGGTGTTTTCCTTGCCTTTTTTGGACAGGCTGTCCACCCCCGCGTACTTAAAGCGCCCAAAGCCCCGGACGGAAACGATGTCGCCGGGCTTGGGGGTGTACCCGGGGCTTTCGCATAAGCGGCCGGACACGAAGATTTTCCCGGCGGGGAACAGCGCCTGGGCGTCGCCCCGGCTCATTTTGAATACGTGGGCGATGAGGGCGTCCACCCGCTGGGAAGCCACCTGCACCACCACACGCCGGGTCTCAAACAGCGCGCCTTCCGGCAGGGCGTCGGCGATTTTACAGCGCAGTGCGGTGTGCCGGGCTTGGGTAAAATGCTCGATGATGTAGGGAGCGATGCGCTCCTCGCAGAACAGGTAAGCCCCGTCGGGCTTTACCACGATATCGCCCATGGTTTCCCGCTCCATGCCGAGGGCCATGAGAGAACCCAAATAATCCCGGTGGGTGAGCGGTTCGGCGAACTTCGCGCTGACCGGCGTGACTTTCAGGCATTGAATAGGAAAGGGCGCGTCGTAGCCGCAGGTATCTTCGCTGCCAAACCGAAGCATTTGCCGCTCGCACCCTTCCGCCCCGCCGTATAACGTCCAGGGTACGGGCGGCAGGGAGGGCACCAGGGCCAGAAAATCGGAGCGCTGGGCTAAGTCGAGGAAGTGGGAAAAACAGTATACCCCCTGGTTCCAGCTCCGGCTGGCCCATTCCGTCACGCGGCTTTTGAAAATTTCGTCCATGGTTTAATCTCCCGCTGGAACAATTCAGGTTCTCCGCCTGTCGATGCCGTTGCGGCGGTAGTATTCCGCTTTGGCTTCGTACATCCGCTCGTCGGAGATCCTGCTCAGCTGGGCGAAGTTTTCCGAGGGGAATTCCCGGGTGGAGGCGTAGCCGCAGGAAATGGAAAGCTGCTTGATCCGTTCGCCGGACCATGCCTTCACCATCTTTTCCAGCTCTTCCTGCAATTCTGCCAGCTGTGCCTGGCTGATTTGGAGCATGGCGGCGAACTCGTCCCCGCCGATGCGGTAAATCTTTCCGTACTGCCCAAAGCACTTGCGCAGGCAGTTCGCCGTGCCGAGGATCAATTCGTCCCCGGCGGCGTGGCCCAGGGTGTCGTTGGTGGTTTTCAGGCCGTTGATGTCCACCGTCACGTACACGAAATTTTCATCCAGAGGCGCCATGGAAAGCCGCGCTTTTTCTTCCTCAAAGGCCCGGCGGTTCAGCAATTGGGTGTCCTGATCCCGCAGGGAGGCGTTGGTCAGGGCAATGGTGCGCATGGAAATGATTCGCAGGGAAACGATCAAAATGATCATCACGAACAAGAATAAGGCGATGTTCAGCAAAATCACGTTGAAATACTCGCCCTGCTCGGGGCTGGTGTCGCTTTCCACCACCAGGTACCATTCCAAATTGTCGATGTATTTGCTCACGGCGATGTTGCCGCCGCCCAAATCGTGGTAAATGTAGTCGCCGCTGGGGCTTAAGTTCAGATCGGCGTGATATTTGCCCATGAGCTGTCCTTCGTCGGTGTCGATCTGAATCTGCCCTTCCGCGTCGATCAGATTGATTTTGACGCGATGCTCCTTTTCTAAGCTCTTAAACAGCGCCTGGCTCTGGTACATGTGTACGCCCACGCCGCAAACGCCGAGGAAATTCCCCTGACTGTCCCGAATGGAGGTGTCCACGAACACCGTCCACATATCGCCGCTTTGCTCGTCAAAGCCCACGTCCAGGTCGTACACCGGCTTCCTTTGCAGAAAAACGCCGTACCAATAATCATGCTCGTCGTGTTCCGGGTCCACGATCTTGCTCAGGCCGTCGAAATTATAATAGCGCCTGGTGCTTTCGGAAACGACGTAGACCGATTCGTAATTCAGCCCCTTCCGAATGCCCGCCAAATAATCCTGCATGGCGGCCACGCTGTCTTCCTCCGAAACGGCGGCTTCGTTTTGCAGGGCCTTGATCAGGAAGCTGTCGTTGGCCATGGTCAAAGCCACGGTCACCGGTTCGCTGAGTTCGCTGCTGATGGCGTCGTAAATGCGGGCGGCCATCATCTTGTTCAGTTCCCGGTCGTTCCGCTGGCTCATGAGGTTCAGCGACCAGAGGGAAACAAAGGTGGACAGCAAAAAACTGACCAGCACGATCACGAAGGTGAGCCTTGAAACATTATGCTTGCTCAATGGAGCCTGATTTTGAAACACAAATATTTTCCTTTCCTGCTGACCTTTTGATTCAAACGGTAGACACACCTATTATATAGGAATTGGAAATTATTATCAAGCGACAAAACGCAAAAGTTGCAAAAAAGCGCGGAAATGGGAAATTGCTTGCGCATCGCTCTTTTTCCTGTTACAATGGACGGGTGAAAGAGAGGAATACGCCGATGGAAATTTGGGATTTGTACGATAAGGATCGGAACCTGACGGGAGAGACCGCCGTGCGCGGGGAACCGCTGCCGCCGGGGCGGTATCATCTGGTGGTGCATGCCCTGTTCCTGAACAGCAAGGGGGAAACGCTGCTCCAGCGCCGCGCCAAGGATAAGGACATCATGCCCGATATCTGGTCGGTGGCGGGCGGATCCGCCGTGGCGGGGGAGGACAGCTTCACCGCCTGCGTCCGGGAAGCGGAGGAGGAAATGGGCTTTGCGCCCGACCCAAGCCGCGCCCGTCTGTTCCTGACCGAGCGGCGGGAGCGCCCCGATCGGGGATTTTTCCGGGACGTGTGGCTGTTTTATCAGGATGCGCCCATCGAAAGCATGACCTGGCAGCCCGGCGAGGTGCAGGACGGCATGTGGATCCTGCCGGAAAAAATCAAGGAAGACCCGAAGCTGTGGCAGGACGTGAACGAAATGTATTTCTGGCCCAAGGCCTACCCCTACCTCTGCCTGGAAAGCATGCGCGTCCGCATCCCCAAGGGGATTTACCGCCATTACAAGGGCAACCGCTACGAGGTGCAGGGGCTGGCGCTCCATTCCGAAACGCTGGAACCCATGGTGATCTACAAGGCGCTGTACGGCCCGGGGGAGATCTGGACCCGGCCCGCCTCCATGTGGAACGAAGAAGTCACCCTGCCGGGCGGCGAAAAAACGCGGCGTTTTCAGTTGGAAAATCCGTAAACGAGGGGAGGCCGGAGCATGTCGCTGAAGCTCTTTACCAAAAAACAGGATACGGGGCAGTTTGAACGCCTGGCGGCGGAAAACGAGCGTCAGGTGTATTCCGTCTGCTTCCATATGATGGGCAATCGGGAGGACGCCCAGGACTGCGCCCAGGAAGCCATGCTGCGGGCTTTCCGTGCTTTCGACACCTTCCGGCAGGACGCGTCCTTTTCCACCTGGATCACCCGCATCGCCATGAACGTGTGTACCGACGCCCTGCGGAAGCGCCGGGACGCCGTTTCTTTGGACGCCCTGCGGGAGGAACAGGGGTTTGACGTGCCGGACGCCGCCCCCACCGCCTACGCCCGGCTGGAGGAACGCGAGCGCCTGCGGCTGCTGCGGGAGGGGCTTTCCCTGCTGCCAGCCGACATGCGGCAGATGATCGTGCTGCGGGATATGCAGGGCAAAAGCTACGAGGAAATCGGCGAAATATTGGAAGTGCCCCTGGGCACGGTGAAAAGCCGGGTCAGCCGGGCGCGGGAAAAATTATCGGTGATCCTCAAAAAATCTTCGGAACTTTTTTCTCCCCCATCCGTCTAAGAAAGTGAGAGGAGACGAAAACGATGGATTGCAAAGAATTTTCAAATCTTCTCGACGCTTATATGGACGGCGCGCTGCCGGACGCGGACGCGCGGCGTATGCGGGATCACGCGGCGGAATGCCATGCCTGCGGGGCATTGCTGACGCTGCGGCAGGATTGCCGCCGGATGGACGGGGAGATTCAGGTACCGGATTCCTTTTCTTCCCCCTGGCGGCAGGTTATACGGGAGGAAAGAAATATGGAAGAAAAGCAAAAGAAAACTGTTCACTGGAAAACGTGGGCGGCCGTCGCCGCCGCGCTGGTCTTCGTGGTGGGCGGTACCTTGGCGAGCCGGGACGGACTGCCATCCCGCAGGGCAATAAACAGCAACGCTTCTTCTTATTCTTCTTTTAGGGAACAGGCGCTCTCCGATCCCAGTTCCACCAGCTACAAAGCGATGGGCGCCGGCAGCATGACGAACGCGGCCTACGACAGAGCGTATTCCGCCATGGAAGCCGCCGAAGAAGAAGCGGTGGATTACGCGCAGGATACCAACAGCGCCGCGCAGCCGGAAAAAATCATCCGCAGCGCCAGCTTTACGGTAAAAACCGCCGATTACGACGCCGACCTGCAAAAGATCCAGGATCTGGCGGCGGATATGGGCGGCCGGGTGGAATATCTGTCCTCCAGCGGCGACGCTTCCAGCGGACAGACTCGCAACGCGTCCCTCACCCTGCGCATCCCTGCCCGGCGGCTGGACGAATTTCTGACCGGCGCGCAGGGCGTGGGTACGATCACCGGCATGACTCAGCAGATGGAGGACGTGTCCGATTCCTATTACGATACCCAGACCCGCCTGAAGACCCAGCAGGAAAAGCTGGCCCGGCTGCAGGATATGATGGCCTCCGCCAAGGATGTGTCCGATCTGATCGAGATCGAATCCGCCATTGCCGACGCCCAGTATTACATCGACCGGTACACCGGCGCCCTGAAATCCTACGACAGCAAGGTGGATTACAGCACCGTGCAGGTCAGCGTGCGGGAAACCAAGGTCACGGAAACCAAGGAAGTATCGCTGGGTGAAAGGATCGTCACCGGCGTCGGCGATTCCTTCCGGGAGTTCGGCTGGTTCTTAGAGGATATGGTCATCTTCCTGGCGTCCGCCCTGCCCTGGCTCATCGCCCTGGGGATTGTAGCTTTCGCGGCGGTCTGGATCGTCCGGGTGAGAAAAAACAAAAAGAATAAAACAGAAAAGAAGGTGCAGGAACAATGAAAAAGCTGACAGCAGTTTTCGCGGCAGTATTGTTGATGGTTTCCCTGGCTGTGCCCGCGCTGGCGGAGAACGGCCGGGTGATCCAGGTCAGCGGCAGCGGCGTGGTTTCCCTGGCGGCGGATACCGCTTCCGTTCAGATCGGCGTGGAGACCCGCAGCGACAACGTGAAGGACGCCCAGCAGGAAAACGCCAACCTCATGGCGGCGGTTCTGGAAGCGATCAAAAATGCGGGCATTGAAGAAAAGGACATCATGACCAGCCAGTTCAACGTGTACGGCGGCTATGATTACGGCGTGGACTCCTTGGGCCGGGAAACCCGCACCCCGTATTATCAGGTGAATAACAACGTGACAGTCACCATCCACGATCTGACGCTGGTGGGCGCGGTGCTGGACGCGGCCATGGAGGCCGGTGCAAACACCACCTACGGCATCAGCTTTTCTTCCTCCCAGGCCAATGAAGCCTACCAAAAGGCCCTGACCCGGGCGGTAGAGGACGCCATGACCAAGGCCAAGGTGCTTTCCGCCGCGGCGGGGGTCGAATTGGGCGAGCTGCTCCGCATGGACGCCACCCAAAGCTCCGGCGGTTATTTCAGGGAAACCTATGGCATCACCAATTCCTATGCTTATTCCGCCAAAACGGCGGACGCGGGCACTTCCATCACCGGCGGCGATCTGACCGTCACGGCGGACGTGGTGCTGGAGTATGCCATCAAGTAATTTCCAGGGGTAAAAACGCGCAAATCCTCCCGTCAGATTGCTGGCGGGAGATTCTTTTGGGCAGAAACGAGAACGAATGTTCTTTTTAATTCCGAACATTTATGAAACACACTTGAAAAATAGTACGGATATAGGGTGAGAATAAATCGAGAAAGGGAAATAAAGAATGTTCGGAAAAGCGGCAAAGAAGCAAAAAAGGGAAGAAAAAAGCGAAAAAGTTGTTGACATGGCGGGTTGTCCGTGGTATTATATCCAAGCGCTCGAAAAACGGGGCCTCGCGAGAGGGTCCGGAGGGGCGCGGGAATCTTGAAAACGATACAGAGAAAGAGAGAGAAACGACAGTTAATTCTGAAATGAGTTTTGCTTGAGACTGTGGGGTTTGGCGGAGCGAAAGCGAAGTCAGGCAATAACCCAGAATCGCAAGTTAAAGGATT
>JAFSNT010000164.1 GCA_017443295.1 Clostridia bacterium | reverse complement strand
TTCTCTCCCACGGCATCCTCGCTCATCTCCATCCTGCGATTCTGCCTTCATTTTACTCCCTGAACTGTAAAGAATCTACCTTGTACGTTCTGTAAAGATTGTACCATGACTGCACATATGATCCGCCCGCAAAAACAAACACGACTAAACCAAGCTTGACTGAACAGATACGCCGCGACATATAGAATTAATAGGAGGAACCATGAATAATCTGTCTGATCGTGTATCCTACCTCAAGGGCCTGGCTGAGGGCCTGAAGCTGGACACCGAAAAAAGCGAAGGCAAGCTGATCGAAAAGATCTTGGAAGTGCTTGCCGATATCACCGCCGAAATCGCCTCCATCCGGAATGATCACGACGATCTCAGCTCCTACGTGGAAGCCATCGACAACGATCTGAGCGATCTGGAAGACGCCGTCTTTGAAGACGATGATTTCGACGGCGAAGACGACGAGGACGAACAGGAAGACGACAGCGTGGTGGAATATACCTGCCCCCACTGCGGCGAGGAAATGACCTTTGAGGTGGATTCCTTCGATTTTGACGAAGACTATCTCTGCCCCAACTGCCATCAGCCCCTCTTCCCCGAAACCCCCGACGACGAAGAAGAATAATTACAATATTCTTTTCCGTTTACGAACGGACACTTTAGCAAAAAAGTGAAAAGTGGACAGTGAAAAGTGAAGTTTCATGTGGTTTGCGTCAATTGTCTCTATGCAGACACAGCCCATTAAAATTCCACTTTTCACTTTTCACTTTCCACTTTATTTTATTTCCAGTTTTCCCACAGCCGCACGAAACCTTCCAGCATCCCCGGCAGGCGCACGTCCTGGGCGGCCACGGCGGGCAGCTGGGCGATTCGTTTGCCGGACAGCAGCACCCACACGCTGCCCAGCGGGTCCCCGGCGCGCACCGGGGCGGTGACGGATTCCGGCAATTCGGCCTCGAAGCTCAATTGATCCTTCATGCCGGAGCGCAGCAGCAGGGAAAGGCCACCCCCCAACGCCGCGTCCACCTGATCCTTGGCTCCCAATTTCACCGGCACCTGCATGCCGATCCAATCCCCTTCCCGGGCCACGGGCGTTAAGGAATAAGCGGAAAAGCCGTAATCCAGCATGGCCCGGGCCTCGTCGAACCGGGTCTGGCTGTTGGGTACGCCCAGCACCACCGCGATGAGCCGCATGCCGTTCCGCTGGGCCGTGGCGCTTAAGCAATACTTGGCCTCGTTGGTGGAGCCGGTTTTCATGCCGTCGCAATCCTTGTAAAACCGCACCAGCCGGTTGGTGTTGGTCAGGTCCGTCACCCTGCCCGAGGGGTGGGTGAGGCTGTCCAGCCAGGTGGAGGAATAGGTAAAGTACGTGGGGTGCTTCGCCACTTCCCGGGACAGCACCGCCACGTCTCTTGCGCAGGTGTACTGCCCTTCGGCGGGCAGGCCGGTGCAGTTCACGTAACGGCTGTTTTCCAGCCCCAGCGCCGCCGCTTTTTCATTCATGAGGGCGGCGAAGGCCTCCTCCGTGCCCGCCGTGTACTCCGCCAAAGCCGCCGCCGCGTCGTTGGCGCTGGCGATGATGGTGGCTTTCAGCAGGTCTTTGAGGGGATAGACGGCGTGAGCGTCCAAAAACGCCTGAGAGCCGGGCTGCGCCGCCGCCGCTGGGGATACGGTGATCTTGTCCTCTAAGGTGAACGCCCCCTGATCCAGCTTTTCCAGCACGATCAGCAGGGTCATCAGCTTATTGACCGACGCGGCGGGCCGCCGCTCGTCCGCGTTCTTTTCAAAGATCACCGCCCCGGTTTCCGCCTCCATCAAAATGACGCTGGGGGCCGTCAGGGTCATGGGCGTGCCCTGCTCCAAGGGTTCCGCCAGGGCCGCCGGAGAGAACGCGGCCGCGCCAACGCACAGGGTCAGGCACACCAGACAAACCAACACACGAAAAAAACGGGCCATGCTTTCTTCCTCCTTGAACAGGAAAGATTTCGGTGATAGCATGGCCCGCCGCGCGGCGTTTCATTCGGGAAGTTATGATGCTGTTCTCAAAACCCCGGCGCTCCACCCGCTTTTGAGCGATACGCGGTCATGCATGGAACGACCTGGACTTTTGCACCGCCGCGTCCACGGCGTCCATCACAGCGGCGCGGAAGCCGCCCTTTTCCAGCGCGGCCACACCCTCGATGGTGGTGCCTGCCGGAGACGTGACCATATCCTTTAATTGTCCCGGATGCAGGCCCGTTTCCTGGGCCAGCTTTCCGCTGCCCACCAGGGTTTGGGCGGCCAGCCGGGTAGCCAGCGCCCGGGGCAGGCCCGCCCGCACCCCGGCGTCGGACAGCGCTTCTAAGAACATAAATACAAAGGCAGGAGACGAGCCGCTTAAGCCCGTCACCGCGTCCATCCACTTTTCTTCCACTTCTTCCGCAAGGCCCATGCAGGAAAGCAGCTTCATGCCCCGCTGCCATTCTTCGTCCGTCACGTATTGCCCCCGGCAGGCGGCCAAAGCGCCCTCCCCCACCATGGCGGGGGTGTTGGGCATGACGCGGATGATGTGGGCCTGATCGTTTTTCAGCAGCGCGTGCAGCATATTCAGGTCATACCCCGCCATGATGGACAGCACCAGCGCGTCCTGCTTGAGCGCCTCTTCGATTTCCTTCCCCACCGCCGGGGCGTACTGGGGCTTTACCGCCAGCAGCAGGCAGGGGGCCAGCGCCGCCGCCTGCCGGTTATCCGAGGTGACGGTCACGCCCAATTCCTTTTGCAGCTTCGCCCGCAGCTCCGGGTTTTTGTCCGCCGCGATCACTTCTTCGGGCTGAAACATGCCCGCCTTCAACCATTGCCGCAGGATGGCCCCGCCCATATTGCCGCATCCGATGATACCAAGCCGGATCATCATGTTCAACCTCCCTTTTCTCAACAATTACCGTGTTCATTATAACCTGTCCCGGCGGGATCGCGCGGCCCTTTTTTTGTTTTTTTCAGTGACACGGAAAAATTCTGACCATTTCCATAATAAAGCGTCCTAATGTTCGGATTTTTCAGGATTGACTTTTGCCGGGCCATCGGTTATAATGCATCGAACTGACGGAAAGGAGCGTGAACCGGCATGCGAACCCTGCTCACTGGCGGCCTTGTATACCAGCGGGGTAAGTTTTCGGCGGCTGATATTGCCGTTCGGAAGGGCGCGGTGGACGCTGTGGCGGAAAAGCTTCCTCCCCAGCCCGGCGACCGTATTTTGGACGTTTCTCATTGTATTTTGATACCCGGTCTCGCAGATGTACACGTACACCTTCGGGAACCGGGCTTTGTTTATAAAGAAACCATCGAAACGGGTACCCAGGCGGCCGCCCGAGGCGGATATACCACGGTGTGCGCCATGCCCAACGTGAAGCCCGCGCCGGACACGCCCATGAATTTGAAGGTGGAATTGAAAGCCATCAAGCATAAGGCCAAGGTGGAGGTGCTGCCCTACGGGTGCATCACCATGGGCCAAATGGGCCGGGGCGAACTGGCGGACTTCGGCGGCATGGCCCCCTTCGTGTGCGGCTTTTCGGACGACGGGCGGGGCGTGCAGGACGAAGAACTGATGGAGCTTGCCATGCTGGCTGTGCGCAAAACGGGCAAGCTCATCGCCGCCCACTGCGAGGATGAAAGCCTGCTCCGGGGCGGGTACATTCACGACGGCCCCTACGCCCGCATGAACGGCCACGCGGGCATCTGCTCCGAAAGCGAAACGGCTCAGGTGAAGCGGGATTTAAGGCTGGCGGCGAAAACCGGCTGCCCCTACCACGTGTGCCACGTGTCCGCCAAGGAAACGGTGCAGGCCATCCGGGAGGCCAAGCGGGCCGGAATCAACGTGACCTGCGAAACCGCGCCCCATTACCTGCTGCTCACCGATATGGATTTGCAGGAGGACGGGCGCTTCAAAATGAACCCGCCCATCCGGGAGACGGCGGACCGGGACGCCCTGATCGAAGGCATTTTGGACGGCACCATTGATATGATCGTCACCGACCACGCCCCCCATTCCGATCCGGAAAAGGAAAAGGGCTTAGAGGGCAGCCTCATGGGCGTGGTGGGCCTGGAATGCGCCTTCCGCGTCTTGTACAGCAGGCTGGTGCGGGATCAAAAAATCCTCACCCTGGAAAAATTAGTGGAACTCATGAGCCTGAATCCCCGAAAACGGTTCCAGATTCAGGGCGGCATCGAGCCGGGCCAGCGGGCGGACATCACGGTAATCGACCTGGACAAAACCGGCGTCATCGACCCGGACGCATTTTACTCCATGGGCCGGGCCACGCCCTTCGAGGGCTGGGAAACCACGGGCGACGTGGTCATGACCCTGGCGGGCGGAGACGTGGTGTGGAAGGCGAAGAAATAACACAAAAAGGTAGGAGGTAGGAAGTAGGAGGTAGGAGGTTTTTAATGATTCAGGCGTTTTTTGCTCAGCAATCATTGTCGTGCTTCATTGTGCGACTATATAAACCTTCTACCTCCTACCTCCTACTTCCTACCTTGATAACAGCTTTCATTTTCCTATGGCGTGGAAAAAAAGAGGAGGAAGACTATGGCGAAGCGCACCGACATCAAGAAGGTTCTCATCATCGGATCAGGCCCCATCGTGATCGGTCAGGCGGCTGAATTTGACTACGCGGGCACCCAGGCCTTCCTGGCCCTGAAGTAAGAGGGCTACGAAGTGATCCTGTTCAAT
>JAFSNT010000163.1 GCA_017443295.1 Clostridia bacterium | reverse complement strand
GGTAAGCCAGCAGCAGCAGACTGGTAAAAACGCAGAAAAACTTGAGGGGCCCGCCATAGTAACGATTATGCTCGGTGATCGTGAAACAGATGGTGGAAAACAGGGCGGTCATATGAACCGCCGCGTTGATCCCCACCAGGGCCCAGGCGGGCCAGAACCGCTTTTTCGGCGTTTTCGGCGTTTTCGGCGCGATGATGGGAAAGATCAGCACGATGATTACCGGGCGGACGGAATAACCGTAAATACACACCAACCGTCTTTCCAGCTGCTTCAGCGGCCCCACGGTCAAGGCGTATTCCCAGCAGTTCTGGATGACTAAGGAAGCGCACAGGCCGATAATCAGCAGCAGGGTTTTTCTGTGCTTGGGGCTGATATAGGGATCGCTGAAAACGGTGAAGCTCAGCCCCGCAAGCAGAAACAGGATGAAGAAAAGAAACGAAACGCTCGCCCCGTCCACGCGCCATTCCCCCCTTTCCTGCATTCTCCCGATTCCGGTTCAGTATACCATAAACGGAACGGCCTGAGAAGAAAAAAATCCGCTGCCCTCGCGGCGCACGCATGAAGGAAACATTGAGATTTATATAAGGTAGGAGGTAGGAAGTAGGAGGTAGGAGGTTTATTTTGTGAAAACAAAAGCACAAAAATCAAACTCCGTTTTCTTTGGAGGACTATATAAAACCTCCTGCCTCCTACCTCCTACTTCCTACCTCCTACCTTCTACTTCCTACCTCACAAACCCCGATCTGCAATTCACGCCCCCCCTCCCCTGCTTTTGGGGATTTCCGCTTGACTTTTGGCGGGCTTGCCATGATAATGATAAGGACGGATGATTTCTGAAGAAAACGCCGCAAGGTGTTTTTCAGTACATGGAAGGAGAAACAATACAATGAAAAAAGCGATCTGTATCATGTTGGCGGTCATGATGCTGGGCCTGTGCGCCTGCGTTGCTGCGGCGGACGAATATCCCCAGCCCGAAGGCGGCAAGAAGTTCGAGAGCGATTGGGCCGTTCCCGGCGGTCTGGCCGAGATTTACTACGAGGAAGAGGGCTACCGGATCACGCTGACCAAGGAAAACGCGGAAACCGGCTCCGGCTCCATCTGGGAATATTCCTGCTTCTACAAGGAAGACACGGACGCCCTGGTTTCCGTCTCCTCCCTGCGGGCGGATTACACCGTTGACCCGGATACCGGCGATTTGGTGTACGGCGACAACGTGTACGAGGGCCTTGACGAAGAAGGCAAGGAAACCGTGTTCGCCATCGACGCCCACGGCTGCCTCATCTGGAAGGACGGCCACGAGGACGCGGGCGCGGGCCTGGAGTTCGTGAACATCGGCCGGTTCGACGGCGTATGGAAGAACGAAGAAGAGGAAGTGGAGGCCGAGTTCCTGTGGAACGGCATGGACGCGGACAGCTTCTGGTACACCGTGTACATCCAGCGCGGCGTGGAGGGCGCGGAGCATTACGCCCTTTACCTGATGAACGGCAATTATGATCCCACCACCGGCAAGCTGTCCGCTTCGGGCACCTGCACCCTGTTCACCAAAAACGCCGAAGGCGAATACGATTCCCAGGACGACGGGGAAACCGTGGACGCCTTCTTCTCCATGATGGACGACGGGCGGCTGCTCTACGAAACGGCCAACGGCATCGAGCTGGAATACGACATCATGGGCCATTAACAACCGCAAAGCAGCACGAGGGGGGACGGTTCTGAAAGAACCGCCCCCCTCGTTTAATGCGGTCGAAATCCCAACATAACGCCTGAATCCAGCTTGAACGAAGGCGATGGTTTCAATGAAACGTTGTAGGGGCGAATATCCGCCCGCCCCACGTAACATGACAGGATTGCTGAATTTTCCAGCGTTCTTGACATTTGAAATTTCGGGCGGATGATATCCGCCCGCCACCCATGGAATATCGGTTTTGCCGGATTTCCAGACGGTCGCAATATCCAGGTATTTCGGGCGGATGATATCCGCCCCTACGGTCGGAATCCCAACGTAACGCCTGAATCCCGCTTGAACGAAGGCGATGGTTTCAATGAAACGTTGTAGGGGCGGATAATATCCGCCCGCCCCACGTAACATGACAGGATTGCTGAATTTTCAGCGCTCTTGACATTTGAAATTTCGGGCGGATGATATCCGCCCCTACGAAATTTCGGGCGGATGATATCCGCCCCTACGGCTGCCTCTCCCCATTTGGTCGAAAAATCCGTGAAGGGTATCACGATCAACGCCCCAAAAACACGATTTCCCCATGCGGTTCATCATGTTACGAAAGATCCTTCGCTTATCACTCCGCTCTCGCTCCGTGATGCTCAGGATGACAGCCAAGGGGTACTGTTATAAGCAACATACGCAGGGCCAAACAACAGAAGCAACCCCCTAACACTGTCATCCTGAGCAGCGTGGAGCGGGCGCGAAACGCCAAGCGAAGGATCATTCCTCCAAAAACGCAACTCCCCCGTGCGTTTTTTCCGCACAGGGGAATCGTTTTATCCGGCCCAGGCAGGGCTGGGATCATTTTTCAAGAATAGGTTCTACCTGGTTCTGCTTCTGGATGGGGAACACGCCGTTATTGACGATATAGCTCAGCTTGGTGCTGGGGAAGGTGGCGGTGAAGGTTTCGCCGTTGGACAGGGTGATTTCCAGCAGGCCCTTGCCGTCCTCACCGGCGGTCAGTTCGGTTTCCACGCCCTCGGCGTTGGTCAGGATCAGCTTGCCGTCCTCAACCCGGAAATTGAAATATTCCTTCACGCCGTTCAGCGTTACCACGCACCGGCGGGTGGAAACGAACTTGATTTCGCCTTCTCCCTCGCCGCTGGAGGGAACGCTGATGTACCCCTTGGCGGAGGCGGAGGCGGGTTCAGAGGGGGCGTCTACTGCGAATACATCGTCGAAAAGGGGGCATCCTTGACTATAGCACGTATATAAAGGTCTTCCGTCTCCAGTGGTACCACCAGTCGGATGGGCTACTTGACCACATTCGGGGCACAGCACCGCAGCCGCCAGGGCGGGCACGGCGGACAGGATCAGGGTCAGGGCCAGCAGGGCGGCCAGGAGGGTGCAAAGCTTCTTTTTCATGAGTGGAATTCTCCTTTCAATTAGCAATAATTGCTCTTTTCTTTATCATATCATACCCCCCACAAAGACAATAAGGAAATGAACATTTCTGAAAATAAAATGCTTTCGCGCGGAAACACTCTTTTCCTTGACTTAGAGTAAACTTTAAGGTGTATGATGCAGATGATCTCCAAATTTGGAAATACATTGCTCGCGTCAAGGAGGCAGGAAAGGCATGAACCAGAGGATTTTGGGAAAAACGGGCCGCGCCGTCAGCGAAATCGGCCTGGGCACGTGGCAGCTGGGCACCCGCTGGGGCGACCCCTTCAATCATGAGGAAGCCATGAAAATCCTGGAAACGGCGGAGGAAAACGGCATCACCTTCATCGACACGGCGGACGTATACAACGGCGGCAAAAGCGAGGAAACCATCGGCGAATACGTCGCCGCCCATCCCGGCCGCTTCTATGTAACCACCAAATGCGGGCGGCGGCTGAACCCCCACACAGCGGAGATGTACACCCCCGAAGCCGTCGCGGGCTTTATTGACGGGAGCCTGCGCCGCATGAACCTGGAGCGGCTGGACATGATCCTGCTTCACTGCCCGCCCACCTCCGTATTCCGCCGGGACGATATTTTCGGGGAGCTGGAAAAGCAGAAGCAGGCGGGCAAGCTGGCCGATTACGGCGTGAGCATCGAAAAGGTGGAGGAAGGCGTTCAGGCCATGGAATACAATATCTCCGCCATGGAGGTCATCTTCAATATGTTCCGCTTGAAGCCCATGGATCGGCTGTTCCCCCTGGCCGCGGAAAAGAACGTGGGCATTATCGCCCGCGTCCCTCTCGCCAGCGGCCTGCTGACGGGGCGCTATACCAAGGACACCGTGTTCGGCCCCCAGGATCACCGTACCTACAACCGGGACGGCGCGGCCTTTGACAAGGGCGAAACCTTCTCCGGCATCCCCTACGACCTGGGCCTGGAAGCCGCCGAGGCGCTGAAAAAAGTGTTCGGCACCTCCGATCTCGCGCCCTACGCCATCCGCTGGATTTTGATGCACCCCGAAGTCAGCGTGGTCATCCCCGGCGCCAGCAAAGCCAGCCAGGTGGCCGCTAACGTGAAAGCCGCCGAGCTGCCCGCCCTGACCGACGCCCAAATGAACGCCGTCAGGGAAATTTACGACCGCTGCCTCCGCGAAACCATTCACCCGCAGTGGTGATGGGGGACGCACGGATTATATATAAGGTAGGAGGTAGGAAGTAGGAGGTAGGAGGTTTATTCTGTGAAAACAAAAACACAAAAATCGAACTCCGTTCTCTTTGGAGAACAATATAAAACCTCCTACCTTCTACCTCCTACCTCTATAAATCCCAGTTTCCCATTTGCGCCCAAATCCCGGAAAAGGAGGAAAAACCAAGATGGAACGCCGCAAAGCCATGGGCATGTTTATTTCCTCCATGCTGGTTTTTGGCACCATCGGCGTTTTCCGGCGGTATATTCCCCTATCCTCGGCTTTTCTGGCGTTCGCGCGGGGCATATTGGGCGGGCTGTTTTTGCTGGTCTTTATGCGGGTGCGCAAAAAGGGCGCGGGTGCGAACCTGCCGCCCGGCGTTCTGGCGCGGCTGGTGGCGACGGGGGCCATGATCGGGATCAACTGGATTTTGCTTTTTGAGGCGTACAACCACACCACGGTGGCGGTCGCCACGCTTTGCTACTATATGGAGCCGACCATCGTGATGCTGCTGTCGCCCCTCCTTTTCAAGGAACGGCTGACGGGAAAGAAAGCCTTATGTGCCGCCGTTTCCATCGTGGGCATGGCGCTGGTTTCCGGCGTGATCGGGGGCGGCGGGCAGGGCGGCAGCGTTCGCGGCGTTCTGTTCGGCCTGGGCGCGGCGGTTTTCTACTCCGCCGTGGTCATCATGAACAAAAAAACGCCGGGGATCGACGCGTACCAGAGAACCACCGTGCTGCTGCTGTCCGCCGGGCTGGTCATGGTTCCTTATCTGCTGTTGACCGGCGGCTTCGGCGGGGCAGGGTTCACCGCGTCTTCCGTGGCGCTGCTGCTGATTGTCGGCATCGTGCATACGGGCGTCGCCTACGCCCTGTATTTCGGCGGCATGGAGGGCCTGAAGGTGCAGACCATCGCCGTGTTCAGCTACATTGATCCCGTGTCCGCCCTGCTGTTTTCCGCCCTGCTGCTCCGGGAACCCTTAAGCCTGCTGAATATCGTCGGGGCGGTCATGATTATCGGCTCCGCCATGGTCAGCGAGATCAAAACAGAAAGTAGTACCAGATGAGGTCGAGGTAGGAAGTAGGAGGTAGGAGGTAGGAG